>VBDE01000097.1:5330-9177 GCA_005883665.1 Betaproteobacteria bacterium | reverse complement strand
TTTCGCCTTGGCGATTTCCGCGCTGTCTGTGCGCGCGGACGAGCTCCAGGATATCGACCGCCTCTTGAAGCAGAGCCAGCACGCTCAAGCCCTTGAACGGGTCAATCAATATCTCTCACAAAGACCGAAGGACGCCAAGGGTCGCTTCATGAAGGGATTGATCCTGGTAGAGCAGAACAAAGTGGCAGAAGCGATCGAGGTTTTCTCGGCACTCTCGCGCGATTACCCCGAGTTGCCCGAGCCCTATAACAATCTTGCGGTTCTATATGCTGCTCAAGGCCAGTATGAAAAGGCGCGGCAACAACTCGAGATGTCGATCCGTACTCACCCGAGTTACGCGACTGCATACGAAAATCTCGGCGACGTCTACACCAAGCTTGCCAGCCAGGCGTACGACAAGGCTCTACAGTTCGATTCGTCCAACTCCGCCGCAAAGAACAAGCTATCGCTCATTCGTGATTTGATATCAAGCAACCGTCTTCCGCGCAGCTCGAGCGCCCCTTCGGGAACGTCGACGGAACCCACGCCGCCGTCGGCAGCGAGGACCGCGCCGGCAAAATCCGCCGAGACCAAGCTGGCCGCAGGACAGGCAAAGTCCGGGGCAACAAAGCCTGCGGAAAAACCGGCGCGAGCTCAAGACGGCAGCGGGGAGGAAGTGCTGCAAACGGTGCTCGCTTGGGCGGGCGCATGGTCCAAGCAGAACGTGGAAACCTATCTCGCTTTTTACGCTCAGGATTTCAAGACGCCGAAGGGCGAAGCGCGCTCCGAGTGGGAAGCGGCGCGCAGGCAGCGCATTTCCGGCCCCAAAAAGATCGAAGTGGCCGTCGAATCGCCCAAGGTCACGCTCAGAGACCAGAACAATGCGGTGGTCAGCTTCAGGCAGATGTACCGTTCGGACAATCTGAATATCAAGAGCAGCAAGACTCTGGTCATGGTACGGAGCGATGGCCGCTGGCTCATCCAACAAGAGCGGGCGGGAGGCTGATGTCGAAACGGACCCTTACCTGCGTTCTCGTCGCGGCCGTCACCTTTGGAGCTCCCTCCACCCTGTCACCCGCGAAGGGTGCGCGCTTCGATGTGACGGCAGACGCCCTGCTTGCTTCGGTCTACGAAGAAATCGTTCGGGGACATCTCGACGTGGCGCTTCAGAATATCGAAGGACTGATCCGCGTAAGACCCAACTTTCGTCTTGCTCACCTGATCAAGGGCGACTTGCTGCTCGCGCGCGCCCGGCCCATCAATACAATCGGCGCGGCCCCCAACGTACCCGAGGCGCACATGGAGGGACTGCGGGCCGAGGCGTTCGCCCGCCTGCGAGCCCACCGAGAGCGGCCGCCGGCGGACCGCGTACCGCGCTATTTGCTGCAGCTGCGCGAGGATCAAAAGTACGCAGTCGTCGTCGACACGCGCCGCTCGCGGCTTTATCTGTACCAGAACGACGGCGGGAAACCGCGCTTCGTCGCCGACTATTACGTGAGCTCGGGAAAAAACGGGCCGCTGAAAGTCCGAGAAGGAGACGAGAAGACCCCTATCGGGGTGTATCACGTTACGGCGAGCCTGCCCCGGAACGAACTCTCGGATTTCTACGGCAGCGGCGCTTTCCCAATCAACTACCCGAACGAGTGGGACCGCATTCAGGGGCGCGACGGCCACGGCATCTGGCTGCACGGAACGCCATCGAATACCTACAGCAGACCCCCGCGTTCGAGTAACGGGTGTGTCGTCCTCGCGAATTCTGACCTCGATGCGCTGGCGCGCAACCTTCAGATCGGCGTCACGCCGGTCATCATCAGCGAGGACGTTGAATGGCTAAGCCCCGAGGAATGGGCAAGCGAGCGAACATCGTTCGGAGAGCAGCTGGAACAATGGCGGGCCGACTGGGAAAGCCTCGACACGGAACGCTACCTCACGCATTATTCGAAGGATTTCTCCGCTCCGAATCAGGACTTGGAAAGCTGGAGCCGGCACAAGCGCCTCGTGAACGGCGGCAAGACCTGGATCAACGTCAAGGTGAGCAACCTCAGCATGTTCCGAGATCCCGGCAGGGACGGATTGGTGCTGGTGAGCTTCGACCAGGAGTATCGGTCGAATAATCTGTCGAATACGGTGAAGAAGCGCCAATACTGGCTGCACGAAGACGGACGCTGGCGCATCGTCTACGAGGGAACGGTCTGAACCGGGTTTTTGTCCGTTGCGCCGCCGGCCGAACAGAATCCACCTCCCAGGAGCATCCACATGCATCGCATTTCGACGCTCGTCCTCCTCCTGCTGGCAATGTCCGGCGCATGGGCGCAGAATCCGCGCGTGGAATTCAAAACCAGCATGGGCAGTTTCGCGCTCGAGCTCTATGCCGACAAGGCTCCCAAGACGGTCGCGAATTTCATTCAATACGTCAACAGCGGTTTCTACAACGGCACGATATTTCACCGCGTCATCGACGGTTTCATGATCCAGGGGGGCGGCTTCGAGCCCGGAATGCGCGAGAAGACGACCCGTGCTCCAATAGAAAACGAGGCCGGACTCGCCCTCAAGGCGGGCCTGAAGAACGAACTGGGAACGGTTGCGATGGCGCGCACGCCCAATCCGCATTCGGCAACCGCGCAATTCTTCATCAACGTCAAGGACAACGGTTTTCTCGATTACCGCGAGCCGTCCCCGCGGGGATTCGGGTACGCGGTGTTTGGACGCGTGGTCGAGGGGATGGACACTGTGCTGCGAATTTCCAAGGCGCCGACCGCGACGGTCGAGCAGCACCAAAACGTTCCGCAGCGGCCCATCACGATCGAATCGGTCACGCTGAAACCAGCCAAATAGCGGGGCTCCATGGTCAGGCTTAAGACCAACTTCGGCATCATCGCGCTCGAGCTCGATACCGGACGCGCACCCGAAACGGTCAAGAATTTTCTCGACTACGTCGAATCGGGCTTCTACTCCAACACCGTGTTTCACCGCGTCATCGACGGTTTCATGATCCAGGGCGGCGGATTCGAGCCGGGAATGCGCCAGAAGCCGGTCCGAAGTCCCATCAAGAACGAAGCCGACAACGGCCTCAAGAACGAGCGCTACACGGTCGCCATGGCGCGGACTTCCGAACCGCATTCGGCCTCGAGCCAGTTCTTCATCAACGTCAAGGACAACGACTTCCTCGACCACACGGCCCAGAACGCCCAGGGTTGGGGCTACTGCGTGTTCGGCAAAGTCGTCGAAGGCCAGGACGTGGTCGACAAAATAAAGCGGATCAAGACCGGAAAACGCGGCGGTCACGCCGACGTGCCCCTGGAGGACGTGATCATCGAGCGGGCAGAAGTCGTCTAGGGGTCCTTTGGCAGTCTTCTTCATCTCCGATCTGCACCTGAGTGCATCGCGGCCGGAGATCAATCGCGTCTTCTTCGAATTCCTCCGCGGCCCTGCGCGCAGCGCGCAGCACCTCTACATCCTCGGTGACCTGTTCGAGTACTGGGCCGGAGACGACGATCTCGGCGAGCCGTTCAACGCGTCCGTCGTCGCGGCGCTTGCGGAGTGTTCCCGCGCAGGCCCCTCCCTGCACGTCATGCACGGAAACCGGGATTTCCTTCTCGGCGCGGACTTCGCCGCGGCGTGCAACGCGCGCCTGATCGGCGACCCGCACAGCCTCGATCTGTTCGGGACGCGCACGCTGCTCATGCACGGGGACACGCTGTGCACGGACGACATCGACTATCAGAGATTTCGCGCCGAGGTTCGCGCGCCCGCCTGGAGGAAGGAATTTCTCTCTCAGCCGCTCGCGAAGCGCAAGGAGCGGATCGAGGCGCTGCGCGCGCGGAGCGAGAAGGAAAAGCGCCGTAAGGCGCCCGAGATCATGGATGTC
>VBDE01000097.1:0-5267 GCA_005883665.1 Betaproteobacteria bacterium | reverse complement strand
GCGAGCGCTGGGTGCTACCCGACTGGTACGAGTCGGGGGGGGTTCTCGTGTGCGACGAGAGGGGGTGTCGGGCGGAAAAAGTCTAGCGGCGATAACGCTTGCCGGCCCCCTTTCCGGAGGAAACAGCCATGAGTTGAGAGGTGCCGCAGCATGAACCGTGGTGCCCTATGCTAATTTGAGGACGAAAGGGGTTTCGGTTTGTTTTTCCGGGTCGAACTGCGATCGTCCCGTGAAATTGATGTGCTTGCCATAGATGTGCAGCGACAACGTTACCTTGTCGGTCTCGTTCCACACGTTGTGGATTCCGCCGGTCGGCATCGCAAGGACCTCTCCCACGCCGTATACCTTCTCACCAATTTTCTTCAGCTCCGCATGCCCCGGGCGGGTTCGGTCGTCGACGCGCTCGAAGAACCTATTCATTTCCGGTCCGTCGACACCAGCCACCAGGGCCCAGGTGCCGTGGTCGTGAGGCGGGGTGCCCCGGCCGGGCAGCCAGCTGACGGCAAAAATCGCCAGCGTGTGGTCCGGCTCCTCGTGCAGCAGATGAACGCCGAAACCCTGTTCCGCGTCGCCCTCATACATGTGCGGCTTGAGCCATGAGCCTTTCGCCAGTGCGACACGCCGGGCGAGCGGGCGGGCTCGGCTCAATATTTCCCGCTCGTCTTTCGTTTGCGCGCATATCTCTCTCAGATCACCGGCAAGCTGGGCGATTGAATAGGCGCTCGTGTCCATTAGTCCTCCCCTTTTGACGCCGAACGTCGTTTTCAGCGGCGCGCTTCAGCGCGTCCGTTCTCCGGGATGGAAGCGTCGGAGAACTAGATGGAGCTCACTTTTTGAGATGTGGGGCTTTAACTCCGGCATCAAAGCCAACAAAAAATCACGTTCGTCGCGCCGCGCATTCGCTTCGTCTCGAAGAAGTGCAACTTCCGTCGATCGAACATACAGGAAGAAACCCAGGCCGATATTCGCCAGCACCGAAAGCGCCAGAATCATCGGAAGAATGATGTTTCGGGTCGTTGGCATCGTCCCCATCCTTTTATAGCGTTCTAACGTTCAATCATCTTCCGAAAAACCATCTATCACGGCAGCTAGTCTAATCCTCCTTCAAAAATGCTTGTGGGAACACCGCATCCGTAGCCGGACTAGTTGCGCAAACACCTTCCCTATCCCAACCCCCGCGCGAGGTCGTTCTGTAGATCCCGCACCGACTCGAGTCCGACCGCGACGCGCAGCAGGCCTTCGGTGATCCCGGCGCGCGCGCGCGCTTCGGCGCTTATCCGCCCGTGCGTGGTCGTGGCGGGATGCGTGATCGTGGTCTTGGTATCGCCCAGGTTCGCCGTGATCGAGATCATGCGCGTGGAATCGATCACCCGCCACGCGGGTTCGCGCCCGCCTTTCACGACGAACGAGACGATGGCGCCTCCCGAGCGCTGCTGGCGCATCGCGAGCGCGTGCTGCGGGTGGGACGCGAGCCCCGGGTAGTACACGCGCTCCACGCGCGGATGGGACTCTAGCCACCGGGCGAGCTCGAGCGCGCCTTGCGATTGCGCCTCCATCCGTATCCTGAGCGTCTCTATTCCTTTCAGCAGCACCCAGGCATTGAAAGGCGAGAGACTGGGCCCCGCCGTCCGCAGGAATGAGAAAACCACGTCCATCACCGAACCGTTCGCGCCCAGAACCGCCCCGCCCAGCACCCTGCCCTGACCGTCGAGGTACTTGGTGGCGGAGTGGATCACCAGGTCGGCACCGAGCTCGAAGGGTTTCTGCAGGGCCGGCGTGCAGAAGCAGTTGTCGACGGCGAGCAGCGCTCCCCCGTTCCGGGCGATCTGCGCCAGGGCCGAAATATCGAAAACCTCCGTCAGAGGATTGGACGGCGTCTCGAGGAACAAGAGACGCGTGTTCGGCTTCATCGCGGCGCGCCACGTCGAAGGCAGCGTGCCGTCCGCGTACGCCGTCTCGATTCCGAACTTGGAAAGGACGGTGCTGAACAATTGCACGGTCGCGCCGAATACCCCCGAGGAGCACACGACGTGGTCTCCGGCCTTCAGCGTCGCCATGGCGGTGGCGAGGATGGCCGACATTCCGGAAGCGGTCGCGACGCAGGCCTGCGCGCCTTCGAGGGCCGCGAGCCGCTCCTGGAATGCGGTCACGGTGGGATTGGTGAAGCGCGAATAAATGTTCCCGGGCGCGTTGTTGCAGAATCGGTCCGCTGCTTCCGCCGCGTTCTCGAACACGAAGCTCGAGGTGAGATAGAGCGCCTCGGAGTGCTCGTTGAACTGGCTGCGATGGATGCCGGAGCGCACCGCCAGCGTTTCGATATCGTAATCCTGCATGTGCAACTCCAAATAAAAAAACCCGTCCAGCTTTCGCTAAGACGGGTCTTCACCACGCTTTAGCCGTATTTATTACGCGCCCGCAAGCTGTTGATCAAATCGGCGCAGTGCGCACCTTACTATCCTGGCGCAGGGATGTCAAATCGTTACGCGGCGTTCAAGTCGAGCTGGTTGTTCTCGGCTTCCTCTTCGCCTTCCTGACGGCTGGCGCCGCGCTGCCGTTCGATCGAAGCGAGGTACTCGCTGGTGATGTCTCCGGTGATGTACACCCCGTCGAAACACGAGGTCTCGAACTGCGTGAGCTTCGGATTGACCGCGCGCACCGCATCCTTGAGCGCGTCCAGATCCTGATAGATGACAGCATCCGCCCCGATCTCGCGCGCGACCTGTTCCTCATTCCGCCCGGTGGCGATGAGCTCGGTACGCGTCGGCATATCGATTCCATAAACGTTCGGAAATCGCACCGGCGGCGCCGCCGAGGCGAAGAACACCTTGCTCGCGCCGGCTTCGCGCGCCATCTGTACGATTTCTCGGCCCGTCGTTCCCCGCACGATCGAGTCGTCCACGATCAGGACGTTCTTGTCCCTGAATTCGAGGCCGACGACGCTCAGCTTCTGGCGCACCGATTTCTTGCGAATCGTCTGACCGGGCATGATGAAGGTGCGGCCGATATAGCGATTGCGGATGAAGCCTTCGCGATAGGTGACGTTCAGGCCGTGGGCGAGTTCGAGCGCGGCCGGCCTGCTTGTGTCGGGAACCGGGATCACGACGTCGACTTCAAGATGGGGCATCGTGCGCCTGATCTTTTCAGAAAGCTTCCGCCCCATGTGCAGCCGGCTCTCGTACACCGAAACCGCGTCCATGACCGAGTCGGGTCGGGCAAGGTAGACGTATTCGAAGATACAGGGCGCGAGCACCGGTTTGGCTGCACACTGGCGGCTGTTGAACGTTCCGCCTTCATCGATAAAGATGGCCTCGCCCGGCAGGACGTCGCGCACCAGCTCGAAGCCGAACGCGGTGAGCGCGACGCTTTCGGAAGCGACCAGATATTCGGGTCCCTCGTCGGTGTGATTGCGGCCGAATACGAGCGGACGGATTCCGAACGGGTCACGGAACGCGAGCAATCCGTAGCCTGCTATCAGGGCCACGACCGCGTAGGCGCCGCGGCAACGCCGATGCACGTTCGCCACCGCGGTAAAGATGGTCTCGGGGTCGAGCTTCTGACCCTTTGCGGCGAGCTCCAGTTCGTGCGCAAGCACGTTGAGCAGCACCTCCGAGTCGGAGTTGGTATTGATGTGGCGCAAATCCTGACGGAACATCTCCTGCTTCAGGGCTTCGGAATTGGTCAGGTTGCCGTTGTGGCCGAGGACAATCCCAAACGGGGAATTGACATAGAACGGTTGTGCCTCCCCGGCGTTGAACGCCGAGCCCGCGGTGGGATAGCGGCAGTGCCCGATGCCCGTGGCGCCGGAAAGCGAGCGCATGTTCCGGGTACGAAACACGTCGCGCACCATTCCGGGCCCCTTGTGCATGTGAAACGCCTTGTGTTCCGACGTGACGATCCCGGCTGCGTCCTGGCCGCGGTGCTGCAGCAGGAGCAGCCCGTCGTACAGCAGCTGATTGACCGGCGTCTTTGCCACGATTCCGAGAATGCCGCACATCTGCGCTATTCCTCTCGACTCATCGGTACTTCAGGCGTTGCGCCAGGCGCGCGGGCATATAGGGCCGCAGCGCGAGTACCGCGGTCTCGAACGGCCCCGAGAGCGCCGCCTCGCGCCAGAAAGCTTCGCGTGGAAGCGGCGTCAGGCCTGCAAGCAACACCACGACGAGCACGATGATCAACCCTCTGACCAGGCCGAAGACCGACCCCAGCGCGCGATCCGCCGGAGCCAAACCGGATGCGCGGACGGCAGACGAAAGCGCGAGCCCGACGATCCACCCGACGATCAGCACCACGCCGAACACGATCAGGAAGCCTACCAGGGCACTCATCAGCGGACCCAGGCTCTCCGGCAGGAAGCGAGCGACGTGGCCGCCGAAAAGCGTCGCCAATATGAACCCGCCGACCCACACTCCGAGCGAGACCATCTCGCGCGCCAGGCCGTGGAGCAGACTGATCCCGATCGACACGACCAGGACGATCAGTACGCCAAAGTCGAACCATGTCATCGCTGTGCCACCTGCCCCACTTCGAGGCCGAGGGATTTGAGTCGGTCCCGGGCTCTCTCCGCGGCGTCGCGGCTCGCGAAAGGTCCCGCGCGCACGCGCGTTTGCTCGCCCTGCTGGCCTTTGACGCTCTCGGTGTAGCTCTTGATGCCTGCGGAAGCCGCCCGGTCCTGTACCTGCTTCACGTTGTCGGGGTTGGTGAAGGCGCCGAGCGGGACGATGACCCCCTCGTCGTTCAGCAGCGCTTGGGCGCGGCGGGCCTCGGCGAGCTGGGTCTTCGCGCGCTCCTTGTCCGCGCTCCTCGCGGCCTCCTTCTTCGCGGCACGGGGCCGCGAGGGCGGTTCAGGCTCGGCTTGCATCGCTTTGTCCGACGGACCCTTCTCAGCCCGCGTCGACTCTGCCTTCAGCGGCGCTACTGGGGACTGTAGCGGCGGGAGAACCCGGGTCTTGAACGGCCCTCCGTCGGGGCCGGGAATTTGCACCGTCAGCGCCTGGGGCACGGGCCCGGGCCGCTGGTCCAGAATGACAGGCAGGACCACTACGATGAGCACTACCAGCGCGATTGCGCCGACCAGCCGCCGGCGCGCGCGGCGCTTAAGCAGGTTGGCGTCGTCTGCCAATGGAAAAGACCCCAAATAAGCTGCGAATTCGGACCCTCCTCAAGACCCCTGCCGCGCCCCCCGAATTTCGATCCGGGCGGCCTCGATCCCCTGCATGACGTCGGCCACGGTGTGGAACGATCCAAAGACCACGATTCTATCATTTTCG
>VBDE01000096.1 GCA_005883665.1 Betaproteobacteria bacterium | reverse complement strand
ATGCCGTTCTGGCTGGGCGAGGCGCCTTCGCGCAGCGACGAGATGAGCGCAGCGGTCTCGAGGCTGCGCGCCGCCGCCGACCCGAAGCTGCCGCGGCCGGATCAACCGCGCAGGCCCGATGAGCTCGACGCCGCCGTCGAGTGGCTCGGGCAGGACTACGCGCTCCCGCGTTCCGCCGCCGAGCAGATCGCAGCCTATCTCGCCGAGGGCAAGCGCGCGCTGGGGGTGGTGCCGACCGCCGGGACGCTCGTCCTCGAGCGCTTCTTCGACGAGGCGGGCGGCATGCAGCTCGTGCTGCACGCGCCGCTCGGGAGCCGCATCAACAAGGCCTGGGGCCTCGCGCTCAGGAAGAAATTCTGCCAGAGCTTCAACTTCGAGCTGCAGGCGGCGGCGACCGAGGAGGCGCTGGTGCTGTCTCTTGGGCCGATGCATTCTTTCCCGCTCGAGGAAGTGTTCCGCTACCTGAATCCGAAGACGGTGCGCGAAACGCTCGTTCAGGCGGTGCTCGACTCTCCGATCTTCGAAACGCGCTGGCGCTGGACCACGACGCTCGCTCTGGCCGTCCCGGAGCTGCTCGCCGCGATCTTCCCGGACGCGGCGGCGTGCCTGGACAACATCCAGGGCGCGCGCGAGCTGCCCAAGCATCCGCTCGTCGATCAGGCGATCCGCGACTGCCTCGAGCAGGCGATGGACCTGCCGCAGCTCGTGCGCACGCTGCAGCGCGTGTTCGCGGGCGAGATCAGGTGCGTCGCGAAGGACACCCCCGAGCCCTCCGTGTTCTGCAACGAGATCCTGAATTCCGCGGTGTACACGTTCCTGGACGACGCGCCCCTCGAGGAGCGGCGCACCCGCGCCGTTTACACGCGGCGCACCACCGAGCCGAGAAGCGCCGACGACCTCGGCGCGCTCGATCCCGCCGCAATCGAGCGCGTGATGGAGGAAGCCTGGCCCGCCGCGAACACCGCCGACGAGCTGCACGACGCCCTGCTGCTCGCCGGGTTCGTTCGCGCGACAGAAGCCTCGCCCGGGTGGCGTATGCTCTTCGATGAGCTGGTCGCGGCGGGGCGCGCTTTCGATGCCGGGGGCTTCTGGATCTCGGTCGAGCGCTTCGACGAGCTGAATACCGTCGTTCCACAATCCACGACACCGGCGATCCCCGAGCGCCTGCGCAAGTCGTGGACGCGCGAGGACGCGGCGCGGGAACTCATCCGCGGGCGAACCGAGGTGCTCGGGCCGGTGACCGCACGCGCTCTCGCGGATTCGCTCGGCTTTCCCGATACGGCGCTTGTCGACGGCGCGCTGCTTGCGCTGGAAAACGAAGGCAAACTCTTGCGGGGCCGGTTCACTTCCGGCGCTGCCCAACTCGAATGGTGCGACCGCAGGCTGCTTGCGCGCATTCACCGCTACACGCTCAACCGGCTGCGCGCCGAGATCGAGCCGGTCGGCGCTGCCGATTTCATGCGTTTCCTCCTGCACTGGCAGCACGCCGCAGGCGAAACCCAGATGAAGGGCATCGAGGGCCTTGGCGCGGTGGTCGAGCAGCTCGACGGCTACGAAGTTGCCGCCGGCGCCTGGGAGAACGAAGTGCTCGCCGCGCGCGTCGCGGACTATAAGCCCGATTTCATCGACAGGCTGTGCCTCTCAGGGCGGGTGGCCTGGGGCCGGCTCTCTCCTGCAAACGGGACGGGAAAGGCGCCGCTGCGCAGCTCGCCGATCGCCCTGATGCTGCGCGAGCACGCGGGGCTGTGGCGCGCCGCCGCTGAACCGGATGCGGGCGAGCTGAGCTCCGAGGCGAACGCCGTATACGAGGCGCTGCGCTCGCGGGGCGCATCGTTCTTCCATGAGATCGTTTCTGCGACCGGGCAGCTGCGCACGCAGGCCGGGCGCTCGCTCGGCGAGCTCGCGGGCTCGGGCCTTGTGACCGCCGACAGTTTCGGGGGCTTGCGCGCGCTGCTCGCGCCCTCCGACAAGCACAAGCGGCGCTCGCGCCGCCGCCGGCCGGCCTACGAAGTGGACACCGCCGGACGCTGGGCGCTGCTCCGCGGCGATGCGGCGGTCGACGACGGCAAGCGCGTCGAGGAGATCGCGCGCGCCTTGCTGCGCCGCTACGGCGTTGTTTTCCGAGCGCTGCTCGCTCGCGAGTCGCGCCTGCCGACCTGGCGCGAGCTCGCGGGGGTATACCGGCGGCTGGAAGCGCGCGGCGAGATCCGCGGCGGGCGCTTCGTGTCGGGCTTCGGGGGCGAGCAGTTCGCGCTCTCCGATGCGGTCGGGCGCTTGCGCGCGGTGAGGAAGCTGGACAAGAGCGGCGAGCTCGTCGCGCTCTCCGGCGCCGATCCCCTCAATCTCGTCGGCATCGTGACCCCGGAGGCGCGCGTCGGTGCGATCACTCCGAACCGGGTGCTCTATCGCGACGGCCTCGCGATCGCCGCGCTCGAAGGCGGCGAGCTGCGCCGCCTCGCGCCTTCCGAGTTCGATGACGATGCGTTGAAGACGCTCTTCTGGCGCCGCTCGAGCGCGCTCGGCCTCACGCCGAGAAGGCTCTCCGAAGCCGGCCGCAAGAGCCTGCTCGAGCGCAAGGTACGCGTGCCGCTGCCCGGCTGAGATTCACGGAGACGGGGAGAGGGGAGGTAACGGAGGGAGAGGGCTCTCCCTCTCCCTCTGTTCGTAACTTTCAGAATGCGCAGAGCTTATATGGAGGAGATATGCTGGGCTTAGCCCAGCATATCTGCCCATATATTCTGCGCCCACGCCCAGCCGTAGCCGCCCTCGATCTCGCTGCGGCCCGAAGAGACGCCGCTTGCTCCCGGCACCACGGTCAAAGTCTTTTGCGCGGGATCGTAGCGGTGCACCGAGGCGACGTGGATCACCTCCTTGTCGCTCACGAAGCTGTAGCAGGTGTTGGCGATGACCGGCTGCGGATTGGGTGCCCGCCCGTTCATGAGCTCGATGATCGCGGCGGCGGCGAGCTTGCCGTGGTTGTTCGCCATATGGCCCGACTTGGGCATCGCCGGCGCCGAAAGCGTGGCGTCACCGAGCACGTGGATCCCCTTGTGCGCGGTCGATTCCATGCTGAGCCAATCCACGCCGCACCAGCGCGTGTTCGGGGTGAGGAGCCCTGCGGTGCGCGCGATGTCGCCGGCGCGCATGGGCGGCAGCACGTTGAGCACGTCGCCCTTGATCGTGTCGAAATCGGTCTTCACCGTCTTCGCGCGCGCGTCCACCGCTTTGACTTCGTTGTTGCCGCGGTACTCGATCGTGCCCTTGTAGAGATCGTTCCACGCGGCCTTGAAGAGGGCGGGCTTCGAGACGATGTCCTCGTTGGCGTCGAGGACGATCACCTTGGAGCGCGGCTTCGCCTTCTTGAAGTAGGACGCAATCTGGCAGGCGCGCTCGTAGGGCCCCGGCGGGCAGCGGAAGGGCGAACGGGGGACCCCGATGACGCATACGCCGCCGTCGGGCATCGCCTCGAGCTGCTGCCGCAGCGCGACCGTCTCCGGACCGGCCTTCCACGCGTGCAGGATGGTCTTCTGCGCCTCGGCGTCGTAGCCTTCGATCTGCTCGTGCATGAAATCCACGGCCGGTGACACGATCAGCCGGTCGTAGGGCAGATCCTCGATGCGTTTGAGGGACACCCGCTTCTTCTTGACGTTGATGCCGGTGGCTTCGTCACGCAATACCTGCACGCCGTATTCGCGCAGTTTCGCATAGCTGCGCGTGATGTCGGCGAGGGTCCTTGTCCCTCCGAGAACCAGGTTGGAGGTGGGACAGGAGATGAACTCGGAGTTGCGCTCGATCAGGAACACTTCGATCGTGCCTTCGCTCCACATGCGCAGGTACTTCGCGGCAGTCGCGCCGCCGAAACCGCCGCCGATGACGATGACGCGGCCGATGGGCCTGGATGGGGCGGTGGGCTCCATCGCGCAGCCGGGCAGCAGCGAAGCCGCGGCCAGGGCACTCGAAGTCTTCAGGAAATCGCGTCGGGCAAGTCGATTCATTGCCGCCTCCTATCTCGCCTTTTGCGCCGAGAAATACGCGGCGAGCGCGTCGATCTGCTCATCGCTGTAGCCCTTCGCAATCTGGTGCATGATGGTCGCGGGTCGCTTGCCGGTCTTGAAATCCTGCATCTGCTGCACGAGATACGCACGCTGCTGGCCGGCCAGGTTGGGCATCCCCTGGAGGCTGACACCGTTTGTTCCGTGGCAGTTGGCGCAGGCGGCGGCGAGATTGCGGCCGAGGTTGGGATCGGTACCCTGCGCCAGAGCGGGCACGGCGAGAACTGCGCCCGAGGCGAGCGCGGCGACGAGCAGTGGACGGCTCATTGTGGACTCCTCGAAGGATTTTCTTCTCGTGCTTCGAGTTTCCTTCCGGTCCGCCCTGCTGTCAAGAGGTGCAGACGGAAAAAACAAAGGCCGCCAGCGGCGGCCCTTGTTCGGGTTCTCTGAGAACGCTCATGCTTCCGGAGCCACCTCTGGCACTTTTTCTTCGACAAACTTGAGCGTGATTTTTTCCGCCTCGATATCCACCGTGACCTTCCCCCCGTTGGCGAGCTTGCCGAAGAGCAGCTCGTCGGCTAGCGCGCGGCGAATCGTGTCCTGGATGAGCCTCGACATCGGGCGCGCACCCATCAGCGGGTCGAAGCCATGCTTGGCGAGGTGCTCGCGCAGCGCGTCGGTGAATACCGCGTCGACCTTTCTCTCGTGCAACTGGACCTCGAGCTGCATGAGGAACTTGTCCACCACACGCAGGATGATATCGTGATCGAGCGACCTGAACGAGATGGTCGCGTCCAATCGATTCCTGAATTCCGGAGAAAACAGCCGCTTGATTTCGGCGCTCTCGTCGCCCTGCTCTTTCTTCGCGGTGAATCCCATCACCGGTCGATTGAGCGCATCGGCGCCGGCATTGGTCGTCATGACGATGATGACGTTCCGGAAATCGGCCTTTCTGCCGTTGTTGTCGGTGAGGGTGCCATGGTCCATCACCTGGAGCAGGATGTTGAAGATGTCCGGGTGGGCCTTCTCGATCTCATCGAGGAGCAGCACCGCGTACGGCTTCTTGGTGACCGCTTCCGTCAGAAGGCCGCCCTGGTCGAAACCCACGTAACCCGGAGGTGCACCGATGAGGCGCGACACCGCGTGCCGCTCCATGTATTCGGACATGTCGAAGCGGTGCAATTCGATCCCCATGCAGTACGCGAGCTGGCGCGCGACTTCGGTTTTTCCGACGCCCGTGGGACCCGAGAAAAGAAAGGCCCCGATCGGCTTCTGCGGATTGGCAAGACCCGAGCGCGCTGTGCGGATCGCCGACACCAGCGCTTCGATAGCCTGATCCTGGCCGAACACGACCGCTTTCAAGTCGCGATCGAGGTTCTTGAGGGCGGCGCGGTCGTCCTGCGATACAGAGGCCGGGGGGATGCGCGCAATCTTGGAGATGATTTCCTCGATCTCGGTTTTGCCGACGACCTTCTTCTGCTTGGACTTTGGCAGGATCTTCTGCGCTGCGCCTGCCTCATCGATGACATCGATCGCCTTGTCGGGCAAGTGCCGGTCGTTGATGTAGCGGGCGGACAGTTCGGCGGCGCTGGTGAGCGCGTTGCCGCTGTACTTGATGCCGTGGTGCGCCTCGAAGCGTGATTTCAGGCCGCGCAGGATCGCGACCGTCTCCTCGACGGAAGGCTCGGGCACGTCGATCTTCTGGAAGCGCCGCGATAGCGCATGATCTTTTTCGAACACGCCGCGGTACTCGTTGTAGGTCGTTGCGCCGATGCATTTCAGCGCACCCGAAGAGAGCGCCGGTTTCAGAAGGTTCGAAGCGTCGAGCGTCCCGCCCGAAGCGGCGCCGGCGCCGATGAGCGTGTGGATTTCGTCGATGAATAGAATCGCATTCGGGTTGTCTACCAGCTGCTTCAGCACCGCCTTCAGACGCTGTTCGAAATCGCCGCGATACTTGGTTCCCGCGAGCAGCGCGCCCATGTCGAGC
>VBDE01000095.1 GCA_005883665.1 Betaproteobacteria bacterium | reverse complement strand
CCTCAGGCCGAAGTGAAGCGCTGGGAGTGGGAGGCGGGGGACGTGATCTACATCCCGCCCAACACGATCCACCAGCATTTCAACGCAGCATCGGACCGGCCGGTGCGGCTCGTCTCGGCGATCAACCGGATCTACAAGTACTGCGGGCTGAACGACCTGGAGCAGATCGAGGACGCTCCCGAATACGATTCCAAAGTCGTGCTCACCGCCGAGCTCATCGAGCAGTACCTCAAACGGAAGATCGGGGAGCCGGCATAAGGCGGAGGGCCTCGTTGCCGGCCGGGGCATTTGTCGGGGTCTTCTGATTTCGATTAAGACCTGAATCCAGATTTGCAATGTGCAGGAGCCTTACATGGCCGGAAACGCCATAGTCTCTGAGGAATTTGCAAAAAAATTCGTCACGGAAAGAGAAACACCTTATTCCCGCTGGGTGCGCAGCGAGGGTCTGGAAATCATCGGTGCGCACTATGTTCCGAACCTGCATACGGTCGAGCTGAAACCGTGGGCAAGGCGCGGCGGAGCGGGCGTCTACCTCAACCACGACGCCTCTCGGGCCTCGAACGACTGTTACGTATGCGAAATTCCCGCGGGGCAGAAGCTCGCGCCGCAGCGGCAGCTGTTCGAGGAGATGATCTACGTGCTGGCTGGGCGCGGGTCGACCACCGTTTGGAACGACGCGGGCCGGCGCATCACGTTCGAATGGAAGACGGGGTCGCTCTTCGCCATTCCGCTCAACACCTGGCACCAGCATTTCAACGGATCGGGCAGGGAGCCCGCGCGCTACGTGGCCGTGACCAACGGGCCCGCGGTCATCAATCTCTACGAAGACATCGAATTCGTGTTCAACACGAAATACGATTTCAAGAGCCGTTTTTCCGGCGAGCCGGATTACTTCAGCAACAAGGGCGAGCAAAAGGGCTTGCTGCTGGAGACGAATTTCGTCGCCGACGCCGTCAATCTGCCGCTCATCTCAGCGAGGGAGCGCGGCGCCGGCGGGGGGCACATCCGCTTCAACATGGCGCGCGGATCGATGAACAGCCATATTTCCCAGTTCCCCGTGGGCACGTACAAAAAAGGACACGCGCACGGCCCGGGCGCGCACGTGATCGTGCTCTCCGGTGAGGGCTACAGCCTCATGTGGCCCGAAGGCGGCGAGCCGCGCCGCTACGACTGGCAGGTCGGATCGATGATCGTGCCGCCGAACATGTGGTTCCACCAGCATTTCAATACCGGCACTGCGCCGGCGCGCTACCTCGCCTTCAAGCACGAGGCCACTTCGATTCGCAATGAGCAGGGGGTGCCGAAGGCCTGGATCAGCAGGCGACTCGGCGGCGACCAGATCGACTATGCGGACGAGCGGCCGGCGATTCGCCAGCTGTTTGCCGAGGCGCTCGCCAAGCACGATCTCAAGCCGCGGATGGAAGAGGCCTACAGGGCGGAACTTGGCGAACTCCCGACCAAGGCGGCGTAAAGAGGGTGTGGCGCCTCTTGTGATTTTCCGGCACAATCCGCTGCAGACGATTGTTTGGGCAAGAGTTTTGAGCCGCAACAGAGAGTCGGAGACATAGCATGGCGGGCGAAATTCCGCTGATTCTGACCCTGGATAATCATGGGGTGCCTCACCGCTGGGTCAACTGGCAACAGGCGTGTTTTTACTACGCAAAGAACCTGGTCGCCTGGACGCTCGGCGAACAGGAGTTCGTTTTCCACGGCGGTATCTCCCGGGCGACGGGCAGGCGCTCCAGCATCACCGCGCGTTCGATCATCGCGATCAAGGGCAAGGCGATGGCGATGAAGGGCTTCAATCAGGTGCCTCCGCTCAACAACCGCGAGCTGTTTCGACGCGACCGCCATATTTGCGCGTATTGCGGAGGGGGGTTCAGCTTTCTGCGGCTGACGCGGGACCATATCCGTCCGGTATCTCGCGGCGGCACCGACACGTGGATGAACGTGGTCACGGCGTGCCGTGCCTGCAACGGAGTCAAGCGCAACCGCGTGCCGGAAGAATCGGGACTTGAGCTTCTCTACGCACCCTATGTGCCGAACAAGGCGGAGTACCTGATCCTCACCAATCGGAAGATTCTCGCGGACCAGATGGAATTTCTGGTCCAGCACGTCTCGTCCCACAGTCGCGTCATCACGCTGGCCGGCGCGGCGGCCTAGCCGCAGCACGGCGCTATCCGGCCATCTCCTCGGCAACGCTTTCGGTCTGCCGCGGTTCTTGAGCTTCGTCGAGCGTACGCAGGCGCAAGAGCGGAGAGGTCCAGGCGACGAGCGGTACCAGTACGATCGCGCCAAGACCCGCGAGGAGCAATGTCGCGCGCAATCCCGCATGCTCGGCGATCCAGCCACCAGCCAAGCCGCCGAAAGGCGCCGTCGCCACCGTGAGGCAGATCATGGTCGCCGTCACGCGCCCGAGCAGCGGATCCGGCGTCACTGCCTGGCGCAGCGTCAGATAGTTGATGAAGAACACCATGCCGCTGAAGTCGAGCACGAACAGCCCGAGGCCGAACAGGGCCGAGGCGGCGAGCTCGCTTCCCGATGCAGTGGCGAGCAGCAGCCAGCCGACGCCGGTCCCCAGCATCCCGGCCAGCATGGTGGGGCCAAAGCCAAGGCGCTGGTTGAGGCGCTCGATCGCGGCCGTGGCGCCGAGCGAGCCGATGCCGGCGAGCATCCACAGCGCGCCGACGCGCCCGGCGCTGAATCCGAGCTCGCGCGCCGCGTACAGCACCACGATCGCAAGCGAGGCATGCCGGAAAATCTGCCATACGGAGATCGCCCAGGCGAGCGCACGCAGCACGGCGTTGCGCCAGATCGCGGACAATCCCTCGCGGATCTCCGCTCCGACGCTCGAGGCGCGCATCTTTGGCGCGTCGTTGGGCCCGGAGCGGATGCCGCGCAGAATCCAGGCCGAAAGCAGGAACGACAGCGCATCGAGCAGTATCGCGAACGGCGCCGTGAGCCACTGGATCAATGCGCCCGCAATTCCGGGACCGACGAGCTGCGCGGCGGAATCGCTCACCCCGATCTTGGCGTTCGCTTCGACCAGATTGCTGCGCCCGACCCGTTCGGTCATGAAGACCTGATAAGCCGGCCAGCCGCAAACGGTTCCAAGGCCGACGAGGAATCCGACCGCATAGAGCACCCCCATGGAGAGCGCATCGAGCCATGCGCAAACCGGCACCGCGAGCAAGGCCAGGGCGCGCGCGATGTCCGACCATACGATGATCGGAAGCTTGGGCGCGCGGTCCACCAGCACGCCGGCGAACAGGCCGAAGAGCGCGAACGGCAGCGCCTCGAGCGCCGTTAGGACGCCCATCTCGAGCGGCGTCGCATCGAGCAGCAGAGCGCCGGTGAGCGGCAGCGCGAGGAAGGTGATCTGCCCGCCGAAGTGGGTGATGGTGAGCGAGCTCCACAGCCGCACAAAATCGCCGTGGCGCCACAGCCCGTTGAACGCTCGGGTGGGATTCAGTCGTCGAAATAAGTTCGCCATTGTCTTTCCGTCGCCTGTTGAGCGAAGCGGAAGCGACTTTGGCTGGTCGGCCGATTCGTCCCGCCTCGAAGCCCGGCGGGCAATCGGCCCGCGGGTCAGTCTTTGCCGCCGATGAACGGCAAGCCGGCGCAACGCTCGCTGTCCGCGCCACGCGCCATGCGGCCGCAGAGGCGGCGAGAGGGATTTGGATTTGCGTGGTGGTCCATATGTTCGTTCGTCGATTTGCGGCGGGACGGTGCGAAGTATACCGGACACGTGCCGATTCGGCACGCGGCTCTCGCAGGCGCTATCTCTGGCAAGATATCAGTCGTCGCAAATCGTCAAGTTGTTGGACCACAGGAGAATTCACAATTTCTCGAGATTTCTGGCGCAATTCGGGCTTTCACCTACTCGAGCGCGACAACGAGGGACGGCTTTCCATCACCGACGATTTCCTGCGCGCCTACCTGATGCGTCCGGAGATCCGGCCAGTCGAGGAGTCCGGGCCGAACGAGATCGCGTTGCACGAGGCGCTCATGGAAGATCCGCGTCGCGACCCGGCTCCGCCGGCGTTGGAGAGCATCGAGGACGCGGATGCTCGCGACAACTACCGCGTTCTGCTCGCGTTCCTTGGGAGATTGAAGCGCGCGGCGTCGCTGGAGTCCACCTACCTGGAGATTTTCTCGGGCGGAGACGTCGCGGTCCCGCCCCTTTTCATCGACCAGCTCGTCCAGGTCATCGTGCGCAACATTCTCGAGGGCTGCGAGGACGCGCTCGAGCCGCGCGCGGGAGAGCTTTTCTTCCGGGAACAAAAGGCGAGCACCGAGGAGGGCGCGGTGATGCTTGCCGACCTCGAAACAGTCGACATGCACGCCTCGGGCGGGAGCCTGGGCAGTTTAGGCCGGTTGATTGTGGAGGCGCGCTCGCCCCTGGCGACGGTGAACCTCGACGTGCTCGACACTGAAAACGCGCAAGCCTACTGGCTCCGCGATCAGCGCCACGATTTTGTGATCAGCATGAACTTCGGGCGGGCCGCCAACAAAGCGTTCTGCCGCGTGATGGAAAAATGGATCCGGCATTTCTTTGACGTCAAGGTGAACATAGAGCCGCTGCGGGCAGTGGAGGAGCGCGGCTGGGCTTGGCACATCGGTTTGGATGCGGAGTCGACAGCACTGTTGAACGGTCTGTGGCGCGGCGATGAAATGGAACCGGGAATTCTCCGCCGGCTGCTCGCGCTCTTCCGCCTCGATTTCGAGGAGTCCGCAGCGATGCGCGCGGACATCGCGGGTCGACCCGTCTATCTGGCCCTGTCGATGGATGAGAAAGGCGTCGTGCGCGTGAAGCCGCAAAATCTTCTTCTCAATCTACCCCTCGCATCCCGCGCGTAGGGAGAACATCGGCGTGGCAGCCCCATCTTATTGGCCCTCGGCCAAACGCGCACTCGCGAATCGGGATCCGGTGCTCGGCCGGATCATCCGCGATCATCCACGCATCGCGCTCGAGCCGCGCGGCGAGCCGTTTTTCACCCTGGCCCGCTCGATCGTCGGCCAGCAGATTTCGGTCAAAGCCGCCGCGAGCATCTGGGCGCGTGTCGTCGCGGTCGCGCCGCGAATGCTCCCCGGACAGGTCGTCGGCGCGGGACGCGCGAAGCTCGTCGCTTGCGGCCTGTCCAGGCGCAAGGCCGAGTATCTCGCCGGACTCGCCCGCCATTTCGTCCGCGGGAGCCTGCACGTCGCGGCTTGGGCAGAGATGGAGGACGAAGCGGTGATCGCCGAGCTCGTCCAGGTTCGGGGCATCGGTCGCTGGACCGCGGAAATGTTCCTGATTTTTTGCCTGTTGCGCCCCAACGTGCTGCCGCTGGACGATCTGGGTCTGCAGCGTGCCATCTGCGCGAACTATTTCCGCGGCCGGTCCGTGTCGCTACGGACGATGCGCAAGCTTGCCTCGGTCTGGGATCCCTGGCGCTCGGTCGCAACCTGGTATCTCTGGCGCAGCCTCGATCCCATACCGGTCGAGTATTGACCCTCGGACGGCCGGCTTGAAGGCGGCTCCCGCGATTCGGGTACAATGACCTGTTTTTCCGGGATTTTCCCATGAAAACGGCGTTTCTCGATTTCGAGCAGCCGATCGCCGAGCTCGAGGCGAAAATCGAGGAGCTGCGCTTCGCGCAGGACGACTCGGCGACCGACATCTCCGAGGAAATCCAGCGCCTGCAGAAAAAGAGCGCCGCGCTCACCAAAGAGATCTATGGAAAGCTCACGCCTTGGCAGGTCGCTCAAGTGGCGCGGCATCCGCAACGTCCGTACACGCTCGATTACACCGCCGCACTTTTTTCCGATTTCGAGGAACTGCACGGCGACCGCTCGTTTGCCGACGATCCTTCGATCGTCGGAGGTCTTGCGCGTTTCAACGGCCAGTCGGTGATTGTGATCGGCCATCAGAAGGGACGCGACACCAAGGAGAAGATCTTCCGAAACTTCGGCATGCCCCGGCCGGAAGGCTACCGTAAAGCCATGCGGCTCATGCGGCTCGCGGAAAGGTTCGGCATCCCGGTATTGAGCTTCATCGATACGCCCGGGGCGTATCCGGGGATCGGCGCGGAAGAGCGCGGGCAGGCCGAGGCGATCGGCCGCAACCTCTATGTGATGGCGGAGCTGAGGGTGCCGTTCGTTTGCACCATCATCGGCGAGGGCGGTTCAGGCGGGGCGCTCGCCATCGCCGTGGGCGACATCGTGATGATGCTTCAATATGCGACTTACTCGGTCATTTCTCCGGAAGGCTGCGCTTCGATCTTGTGGAAGAGCGCCGACAGGGCGCCGGAGGCGGCGGAAACGCTCGGTATCACTGCCAGCCGTCTGAAGACTCTCGGTTTGATCGACAAGATCGTCAACGAGCCGCTGGGCGGCGCGCATCGCGATCCGGCGGGCATGGCCCAGAGCCTGAAGAAAGCTCTCACCGACGCGCTGCGTGGTCTTGCCGACAAGCGTCCCCAGGAACTCGTCGAGGAGCGTTTCGAGCGCCTGATGGGTTATGGGAAGTTCAAGGAACTCGAGCTCAGGTGAGTTGCCCGAAAG
>VBDE01000094.1 GCA_005883665.1 Betaproteobacteria bacterium | reverse complement strand
CTCCTACCACGCCATTATCGCCTGCGTCGCCTCCGGCACCGGCATCGCACTCGCACCGCGATCGGTATTGGAAACGATTCGCGGCACGAGAGAGGTTTCGGTGTACCCGCTGGCAGCGAATCAGGGTAAGGTGACGACGTCTTTTGTGTGGCGCAGGGGCGAAGCGTCGTTTCCCTTGCGGGCGTTTCGAGACGAGCTTGCCGTCTTCAGGAAACCCCGGAATTTTCGGGGTGCAGCATCGGCTGCTTGATCGGGGCGAATAGTGCCCAGGAAAACACCGAAATCGTCCTCCGCCGGGGTGATCGACTGGCCCGCGGCGATTCATCGCGCGCTCAAGGCGCAGCGCGTGCGGCAGGTGTCTTATGTGCCCGATGCAGGCCACAAGCGCCTGATCGAGCTCTGCCACTCGGACGAGGACATGGCGGCCGTGCCGCTCACGACCGAGGAGGAGGGCATCGCTCTCGCGGCCGGCGCGTGGCTGGGCGGAGAGCGCGCGGCGCTTCTGACGCAGTCGAGCGGGGTGGGTAATTGCGTCAATGCGCTGACGCTCGCATCGAACTGCGGATTCCCGCTTCTGATTCTCGTGACGATGCGAGGTGAATGGGGAGAATTCAATCCATGGCAGATTCCCATGGGACAGGGAACGCCGGCCACGCTGCGGCTCGCCGGCGTGCACGCCCTGCGCCTTGAGCGCGCCGAGGAGGCATTGACCACCGTGACCGCGGCGGCGAAGCTCGCTTTCGGCGGCTACGGCGCGGTTGCGGTGCTGATCGCTCAACGCATGATCGGCGCGAAGTCTTTCGGGGACAAACCTTGACCGGCGCAGAGCTCGATCGCCGCAAAGTGGTCGGCGCGCTCCTCGAGCGGCGCGGCGCGCTGCTGGTCGTCGCCGGGCTCGGATCGGCAGCGTGGGATTGCACGGCCGCGGGGGACCATCCGCTCACCTTCCCGCTGTGGGGTGCGATGGGGTCTGCGTGCATGATCGGTCTGGGCCTTGCGCTCGCGCAACCCGAGCGCCGAGTGCTCGTCGTCACCGGGGATGGCGAGATGCTGATGGGCTTGGGGAGTCTCGCCACCATCGGTGCACAGCGCCCGCGCAACCTCGCCGTCGTGGTGCTCGATAACGAGCGCTACGGTGAAACCGGCATGCAGAAAACGCATACCGCTTACGGAACCGATCTGGCGGCAGTCGCCAGCGCGTGCGGGTTTGCCGATTCCCGCATCATCCGCAGAAATACTGAGATCGCGGCCGTGCGCTCGAGCATCTATCGGGGCAAAGGTCCACTTTTCTTTCAAGTGAAGGTCAAGCGCGACAGCTTGCCGATCGCGCTCCCGCCCCGGGACGGCGCCCATCTCAAGCATCGTTTCCGTGAGGCGCTGCTCGGGAAAGGGGCCGCAGCGCAGTGAGCGGCCGGCCCGCTTTCACTGCTCCATCGCGCTCGCGGCAAAAACCTCCTCGAGAGCCACCGGCCGCGAAGTGAGTCCCTGCTCTTGCGAGTAGCTCGCGGCGGTTTCGAGCACCTTGCGATTGGCTTTGATGCCGTGCTGCACGAGCTGCACGCCCAGCGCGTCTTTCGCTTCGCCCGAAAGCAGTCCCGCAGCGCGGTGATACTCGGCGTGCTCCAGGCGTTCGCGGTTCGCGATTTCGTTCGCGCGCTCGAACGCTTTGTACAGATTCAGAACGACCCAGGGGTGTTTCTCGACGATCTCCTTCCGGATCACCATTCCATGGTTGATGGGAAAAATGCCGGTCTTTCGGTAATAGCGGATGCCTTCGGCCACCGGATCGGGGAAGAGGGGCTTGACGGCCGGGTGGTTCCACAGGTCGGCGGTGCTCCGGTCGACGAGGTTGGAATTCACGATGTAGTGGATCGTCGCATCGAGTTCCCCAGAGAGCATCATCGATCCGATGCTTTTCTCCGGCGGAATCTGGTTGATCGTCACCCCGGGCGGCGGTGAGAAGCCGATCGCGCCGCGGTGGCTGTGCGATGGAGTGCGCTCCATCCAGAACTGCATGTCCTTCGGTGCAACACCGAACTCATGTTCGAGTACGCCCCGCGTCCACAGCGCGGCGGTCTGCTGGTATTCGGGAACACCTACACGCCGTCCCTTCAGGTCGCCGGGCTGATCGATCCCGGAATCCCTTCTCACCAGGATCTCGGCATGGAAAAATTTTCTGGTGGTAAAAATCGGCACACCGACCCAGCGGTCATCGCCCCTCGATCTAGCCATGATCAGAGAGGAAAACGACATCTCGGATACATCGAAATCGGCAAAGCGCAGCTGTCGCCAGAAGAGCTCCGACGGATGTACAGCGCTCGGGATAAGCGTGATCCCGTCCGGTTTGACCCTGCCGTCGAAAATCGGCCAGGTCCTCGGATTGGAAGCCATCGCGATGCTGATTGGAATATTCATGGCCATCCTTGACGAAGGCAGTGTACCGGGAAACATCGCGCGGGAGCTGACACGAAGCCGGGCTCTGCCATAGAATGAAGGGGCGAAATTTCGCGGGAAATCCCATGGCGGACCTGAGCAACTGGGCGTTTCCGCCCGAGATGCAGCCCAATGCCGAGGAGTTGCGCTTCGACCTGGAGGCGGCGCTCGACTCGATGGTGCTGTTGCGCTCCGAGGTTCCGGAGGACGCCTTTACCGCCGGAATCCTCGGTACCGAACGGATTGGCAACGGCGTCGTCATCCGTGACGATGGACTCGTTCTCACCATCGGCTATCTGATCACCGAGGCGACGACCATCTGGCTGAACACGAACAAGGGCGTGGCGGTCGCGGGTCATCCGCTTGCCTATGATCAGGCGACCGGCTTCGGATTGGTCCAGCCGCTGGGCAGGCTGGCCGCTCCGGCGCTTTCACGGGGCACTGCAGCTTCTTGCAACGTCGGCGACGATGTCGTCGTGGCCGGTCACGGCGGCCGCAAGCATGCGCTCAAGGCCAAGCTCATCGCCAGGCGAGAGTTCGCCGGCTACTGGGAGTACGTACTGGATGAAGCCCTGTTCACCACCCCGGCGCATCCCCATTGGAGCGGCGCAGCGCTGATCAGCGGAGGAGGGCGGCTGCTCGGCATAGGCTCGCTGATGGTTCAGGAAGAATTGGGCGGCCGCACCGTGCAGGGCAACATGATCGTACCGATCGACTTGCTCGAGCCGATCCTTGAGGACCTGGTGAAGCTCGGCCGAGCGCGGCGGCCCGCCCGGCCTTGGCTCGGCCTCTACGCGACGGAAGTCAAGGGACATGTCGTGGTTTCGGGCCTCGCAGGCGGCGGGCCTGCAGAACGCGCCGGTGTACAGGTGGGCGACATTGTGATCGAGGTCGCGAGCGGACGGGTCAGTGGGCTTGCCGACCTGTTCCGGAAAATCTGGAGCACCGGCTCCGCGGGGGTCGAAGTGCCGATGACTCTGGTGCGGGAAGGCTCCGTATCCCGCGTTCGCGTGTCCTCGGCCGACCGTCAAGATCTTCTCAAGAAGCCCTCCTTACACTGACTAGGCAACCTCAATCCTTCGAATCGGTCCAAAGATCGAAGCGAGGCCAACCCGGCCGAGCTCGCGTGCAGGCAATGGAGTGCGATGGAGAACCGACAGCATGATCTGATGCGCCAGCAGATGATCGCCGAGATCGTGGCCGATGCGGTATTCCTTACGGCTCAGCTCGGCAAGGCCGCGTTCGCCCCCCGGGTGATCGAGGTAATGGGTAAGATCCCTCGCCACGAATTCGTGCCTTTGGAGCTGCAAGCTTATGCCTATCTCAACTCGCCGCTGCCGGTCGGCTACGGCAAGACGATCTCGCAGCCCTTCATCGTCGCGCTCATGACCGATCTGCTCGAGCTGCAGCCGGGCGACGTGACGCTGGAGGTCGGTGCCGGCGTTGGCTATCAGGCCGCGATCCTCTCGGAACTGGTGAACCAGGTCTACAGCATCGAGCTCATCGAGGAGCTCGCTCTCGACACCCGGCGCAGGTTGCAGCGTCTCGGTTACAACAACATCGAGGTCGGCGTGGGTAACGGCTACTACGGCTGGACCCAACACGCGCCTTTCGACAAGATCGTGGTCACCGCCGCGCCCGACTTGATTCCGCCACCGCTGCTCGCACAGCTCAAGCCCGGCGGCAAAATGGTGATCCCGACCGGGATTCCCGACAAGCAACAGTTGATATTGGTGGAGAAATCCGAGGGCGGCAAGCTCGCCACCCGGGAAGTGCTGCCGGTGCGTTTTTCCGAGCTCGATGAAGGCGACGACTTCGCCGGCGCAGCCTAACGCATCCGGCGGCTGGGGTCTCTACTTCTTGCGAAGCCCGTTGTAGACGATCTCCACGAAGGCCTCGGGCTTCCTGAACTTGCCCCACTCCTCGTCGAACTCGCGCAGGGGTTTCGCGTCGATAACTTGCTGCAGGGTCCTGCCCGATTTCACCATCGGCTCGATCTTGGAGATCGCCGTCGAGACCATCTTGCGATAGGCGAGCACGTCCTTCTTCCCGGAGAGCCCGCCGTGGCCCGGAATCACCTTGGTGTTGTCGTCGATCATGAGCAGCATCTGGTCGATCGCGCGCAGAATGCCTTTTACAGAGCCGCCGCTCTCGACGTCGATGAAGGGATAGCGGTATGCGGCGAAGACGTCCCCGGTATGGATCACATTCGCGTTGGCAAAGCGCACGAACGAGTCCCCGTCTGTGTGCGCGGGCGGCAGGTGGATCGACGTGACGTCGTCGCCGTTGAGATGGAAGGTCGCCGACTGGCTAAAGCTGACGGCGGGCAAAGCCGCCTTCGGGTAGGGCGCGTAATTCTGCTTGAGCAACTGGATGGCGCCGCCGACCGGCATTCTTTTGTAGACGTTGTCGTGCGCGATGATGACGACGCCGGCCTTGCCGAGATTCTCGTTGCCGCCGACATGGTCGCCGTGCCAGTGGGTGTTCATGAGGAACCGGATCGGCTTGTCCGAAATCGCCTTGACCGCGGCGACGATCTTCG
>VBDE01000093.1 GCA_005883665.1 Betaproteobacteria bacterium | reverse complement strand
GCGGGGTCGAGACGTGCACGTTGAAATCGAAGATCGTCGCCGCCTGAAGCCAGGTGTTGCACACGTTGTTCGAGTCTCCGATCCACGCTACCGTCTTGCCCCGGATCGGCCCGCGCCGCTCGATGTAGGTGTAGATGTCGGCGAGGACCTGGCAGGGGTGGTATTCGTTGGTGAGGCCGTTGATCACCGGGACGCGCGAGTTCGCCGCAAAGCGCGAGAGGATCTCCTGCTGGAAGGTGCGGATCATGACCAGATCGCACATCCGCGAGATCACCTGCCCGGCGTCCTCGACCGGCTCCCCACGCCCAAGCTGCGAGTCCCGCGTATACAGATAGATCGCCGCGCCCCCGAGCTGATGCATGCCCGCCTCGAACGACAGGCGCGTGCGCGTCGAGGGCTTCTCGAAGATCATGGCGAGCGTGCGGTCCTCGAGCGGCCAGTAGCGCTCGTAGCGTTTGAATTTGTCTTTGATCCAGCGCGTGCGTGCGAACAGATGCTCGTACTCCTCGCGCGAGAAGTCCTTGAACTGCAGGTAGTGCCGCGTCCGCGCCTTTTTTTTCATGCGCGCGCGGGCACCGCGGTCGGGGCTTGAGAGAGGAACGAACGCACGAGCGGCACCAGGATGGAAAGCACCTGGCGGGCTTCGCCTTCGTTCATGATGAGCGGCGGCAGCAGCCGAATCACGTTGTCCATGGTGACGTTGATGAGCAGGCCCGCCTCCAGCGCCTGCCCGACCAGATCTCCGCAGGGCCGGTCGAGTTCGACGCCGATCATCAGGCCGTGACCGCGGACCTCCGCCACGCCCGGACGTCCCGCGAGCGCCTCGCGAAGCCCGGTGAGCAGAATCCCGCCGATACGCTCGGCGTTCTTCATGAGACCTTCTTCCTCGATGGCGGCAAGCGTCGCGAGGGCTGCCGCGCAGGCGAGCGGATTGCCACCGAAAGTGGAGCCGTGAGTTCCCGGTTTGAACACCCCGGCAGCCGCTCCGCGGGCGAGGCACGCTCCGATCGGCACGCCCGAGGCAAGGCCCTTGGCGAGCAGCACGACATCGGGCTGAATTCCGGCGTGCTGATAGACGAACCACTTGCCCGTGCGGCCCAGTCCGCACTGGACTTCATCCACCATGAGAAACCAACCCTGACGGTCGCAGAGCTCGCGCAGATCGCGCAGGTACTGCATCGAGGAAATATTGATTCCGCCTTCGCCCTGGATCGGCTCGACCAGCACCGCGACGACGCTCTTGTCGTGCGAAGCAACCTGGCGCACCGATTCGATGTCGTTGAACGGCACACGCACGAAGCCCGGCACCAGGGGCTCGAAGCCCTGCTGCACTTTGCGGTTGCCGGTGGCCGAGAGCGTCGCGAGCGTCCTGCCGTGGAAGGCCTTGTCCATGACGACGATCCCGGGACCCTCCACTCCCTTGCCGTGGCCGTACAGGCGCGCGATCTTGATCGCCGCCTCGTTGGCTTCGCAACCCGAGTTGCAGAAGAACACGCTGTCCATTCCGCTTATCGCCGCGAGCTTGTCCGCGAGTCTTTCCTGTTCGGCGATACGGTAGAGGTTGGAGGTGTGGATCAGACGCGAGCTCTGCTCGGCGATTGCCCGCGTGAGTTTCGGGTGGCCGTGGCCGAGCGTGTTGACCGCGATTCCAGCGAGGGCATCGAGGTACTTCTTGCCGGATTCGTCCCACACCCACACGCGCTCGCCGCGGGTAAAGGCGACCGGAATCCGGCTGTATGTGTGCATCGAATGGAGCATGAAATCACCCGTCAATGTTTACGGCGCAGCGAAGCACTTGCGCCAAAATCTTTCTGAAACGCGCCGTGAGGCGCGGGCGCTTATTGCCGCGCTCGGCGTCGTCGGGTGTCGGGCCGAATGGGCGAAGCCGCGGCGCCTGCGTGACGCGCTAGCCGGATAAAGGTCATCTCGTCGCCCTGTGCGATAATCGAATTGCTCTGAAGGGCAAATAGCTTAGCACAACGAATTCGGCATGGGAACGCGCCTGACGGTATTCAATCAGAAGGGCGGGGTCGGCAAGACGACGACCGTGCTCAACTTGGGCGCGGCGCTCGCGCGGCGGGGAGGGGTGCCGTTGCTCGTGGATCTCGACGCGCAGTCGCATCTCAGTTCGATCCTCAACCCGGGAGCCTCCAGCGGGGAAAGTCTGTTCGCGTACTTCAACGCGGGCAAGCCGCTCAAGGAAGTTGCACGGCCGATTCGCTTCGGCGGCGAACTCATCCCGGCGCACATGGAGCTGATCAAGGTGGATTCATTGTTCGGCAAGGGGCCGGACATTCTGAACAAACTCAAGCACGGGCTGGATGCGGGCTGGGAAGGCAAGCGCCCCGTGCTGATCGATTGCTGCCCGATGCTGGGAGTGCTGTCTCTGTCGGGGATTTTTGCCTCCGAACGGGTTCTGATCCCGATTTCGACCGACTACCTCGCTCTCAGAGGAGCGCTCGCGCTCGAAAATACCTTGCGGGCGCTCGAGCACGTGCTGAAGCGACGTGTCGAGCGTCGCTACCTCTTGACGCGGTTCGACTCGCGTCGGCGCTTATCGCACGACATCGCCGGGCAGCTCGCCTCCCGGTTTGGGGCCGAGTTGTGCCAGACGCGCATCACCGAAACCGTGAGCATTGCGGAGAGCCCCGCGCTCGGCAAGGACATTTTCAGCCACGCGCCCAACAGCCGCGGGGCGGAGGACTACTCGGGCCTGCTGGAGGAGTTGCTGTCTTCAGGGTTCCTCGAGGCCTCGTCAGCGGCCGGTGCTACTTGCTGATCAGGGAAACGATCTCTTCGAAGCTCGTTCCGTCCGGGGTCCCCGAGGCCGGTGCCAGGGCCGGCTGCATCACCGCCGGCTGCATGATGCTGCGTTCCAGGATCTCGCAGTGAAGGTACATCTGCCGAAGCTTTCTCTCGGCATCGGCCTCGTCGCGGCCGTGAATCATGAGGTGCTCGACGACGAGGCCCTGCCGCGTGCGGATGCGAAAGCCGAATTTCGTCGTGTTCAATGACAGCAGCATAATTTTCTCGGAAACGCCTGTATAACATACCGTTTTTGACGTTGCAAGGCCGGATCAAAGCTTCGGTGGGTCTTCTACCCGATCCGGCGCAGGCCCCGTTCCTCGGCCGGCTTCAATACCCGGAGGCAAGGTAGATACCCGTCGTACACGATCCCGTGAAGCTCGACGCGCTTCTGGGAGCGCAGCAAACCAACCAGATAGTGGACGATTTCCCGGGTGATGACCTGCCCCGGGACGAGCACGGGGATGCCCGGGGGATAGGGGACGATCTGGTCGGCGCACGCCCGGTCGAGCAGCCCCCGCCGGATGTTGTCCTTCTCGTCGACCAGGGGCACCAGTTCCCCGCCGCAGTAGAAGGCGTCGCGCGGCAAGTAGCGCAGCCGGGTGAAGCTCGGGATCTCCGGGAACCGATATAGGCGGCGCGGCGCGCGGGCCTCGCGCGCGATGCGCATTAGAGCATCGTAGAGGCGCGAGACTTTGCTCCGCGTCGTGCCGATGGTGAGCAGCAGGGTCAGCGTGTTGAAGGTGGATTTCTCGACCTGGATGTTGTAGCGGTCGAACAGTTCGCGCTGCAAATCCTCCACCGTGTAGCCGCAGGTCGAGATGTCCACGGTCACCTTGGTCTGGTCCAGGCGGATGTTGTCCCGCCTGACCTCCTCCGGAAGAAGTTGGTCGAGCTCGAGCACCCGAAAGACGCCGGTCGAGTTGATCTGAGCGCGCAATTCGTGCGAGAGCGCGAGCGTGCGCGAAAGCAGCTTGTAGCCTTCCATCACCGCCTGTTTCCGCGCCACGTCCAGACTCGCGATCATGCTGTACTGGGGGCTGGTGGAGGTGTGCATGTTGAAGTTCTCCCGGAACAGGTGCTCGTTGAAGCCGGGGTCGTTCACGTGGATCATCGAGGCCTGGGAGAACGCCGAGAGCACCTTGTGCGTGCTCTGCGTGGCGTAATCCGCCCCCGCCTCGAGCGCCGTAGGCCGGAACGCAGGGTGAAAGCGCGCGAACCCGTACCAGGCTTCGTCCACGATCACCTTGATGCCTTTCGCGTGCGCGGCCTCGACGATGGGCGCGAGGTCGTAGCGCAGCCCGTCGTAGGTGCAGGAGGTGAGAATGATCGCCTGGGCGTCGGGGTGCCTGCGGATCGCGGAAAGGATGGTCTTCTTCGGAACCGGACCGTACAGGCTGTACTTGGCGTTGACCGAGGAATCGAGATAAATCGGGTGGCCGCCCGAGAGCACCACGCCGTGGTGCACCGACTTGTGACAGTTGCGGTCGAGCAGCAGCTTTTCGCCGGGGGCGAGCAGCGTCTGGAAAATGACCTTGTTCGAGGTCGAGGTACCGTTGGTCGCAAAGAAGGTGCGGCGCGCGCCGAAGGCCTTGGCCGCGATGGTCTGCGCCTCGGCGATCACGCCGGTAGGCTCCATCAGAGAGTCGAGCATCTTCACCGACACCGAAAGATCGGCGTCGAAGACATGCTCGCCCATGAACTCGCAGAAATCGTTGACCCAGGGGCTGCCGCGCAGCGACTCGCCGGATGAATGGCCCGGAGTGTGCCAGGAGTCTTTTGCCATCCAGACGTAGTTCTTGAGCTGGTCGTAGAACGGCGTGCGCGAACGCTCCTGGATCTGCGCGTTGAGAATCCGGTACATGCCGCGGTAATCGCGCTCCTCGCGGTAGAAGTAGCCGTCGACCGCCTCCGCGAAGAGGGCATCGACGATCTCGTCCTCGTGCTCCTGCGCGATCAGGATGTAGACGTCCAGCTCGGGCCGAAAGCGCGTGACGCGCTGCACGAGCTCCAGCGCCGACATTTCCTTCTTGGGGCTTTTCTGATTGAGAGTGTAGAGCTTGTCGTCGACCACGACGGCCTGGAGATCGCCGTCTTCCTCGATCGCGGCGAGGGCCTCGCGTGCAGTGGTGACCCCCGAAAACACGATGCCGAGCGGATTGTCGAGCGAGCGGGCGGCCGCGTTCAGCCCTTTGACGAATTCCTTGAGAACGAGCGGCTCGTCGTTGATGATGAGGACCCGGCTGACCGGTTTTTTCATGGAACGGTGTGCAAAACGAAAACCGGATTGTTGCGGCAAACCGCGGGGGAGTGCAAGGAGGAAACGCCATAAAAAAGGCGGCCGAGCCGCCTCTTTTCCGCCGCGTGACCTGACTTGGGTCTATCCCGGCATCGCCTTGAGTCGCGCGGCAAGGCGGCTCTTGTGCCGCGCTGCCTCGTTCTTGTGGACGACGTTCTTGTCGGCGATGCGATCCATGATTCCCGAGGCTTCGCTGAAAATCTTCCTCGCCGCGGCCTTGTCGCCGGCGGCGATCGCCACTCTGACGCTTTTGATCGCGCTGGTTAGAGCCG
>VBDE01000136.1 GCA_005883665.1 Betaproteobacteria bacterium | reverse complement strand
TTTCCTCGGTTTTGCGCCTATCGGCAACTTCACCGCAGGCGCGCTCGCCGAAGTGATTGGGGCTCACTGGACTCTATTCGGATGCGGCCTGGTCGTAGCTCTGGCGGGAGGCACATTCGCCTTGGGTCTGAGAAGCTGGGCGCGAGCCGTGAGGCCCGTCTACCTGAAGCAGGGAATCATCCGGGAACCGCGGGTGTAGGCTGCGATCATGACGGCCGATCGAACCGAAGATCGGTCACTTCTTCTTCATGAAGAAGGTGAAGACCTTGTCGGCTTCTGCGTGCGAGAGCAATTGATTGCCCGTCTGCTTTGCAAAGGCCTGAAAATCCTTTACGGACCCGGGATCGGTTGCAAGGACCCGAAGGACCTGCCCGCTCCCCAGCTCCGCCAAGGCTTTCTTGGCACGCAGGATGGGCAGTGGACAATTGAGGCCGCGCACATCCAGATCCTTGTCGAAGGTAGTCATCTCGCTCCCTGACACTCGAAGCGCGGACTATATACCAAACCGTATCTCCGATGAAGCCGCGTGGACGCGTGCGGTTCGGATGTCCGCTCCAAGCCGCCGTGACCCGGTTGCCTAAACGGTTTGCGATACTTAAACTGGGACGCCGATAGGGGGCACCTTCACCGAGGAGCAGCTTTGGCCAAGGAATCGCCATCACCAGACTCGAAATGGCTGGTATACGTCGCCAGTCTTCCAATGGATGATCCGGCAGCCCGGATGCGGGTGCTGCGCACGCTCGAGTCCATGGGCTGCGCGGTGCTGCGCGAGGGTGTCTACTTGCTGCCGGACAGCCAGGCGAACCGGCTGGGCCTGCGGCGCCTGTCCGAACACATGAGCCGGATCAGCGGCTCGGCGCATATCCTGCAGGCGACGAATCTAGATGCCCAACAAGGACAGGCATTCCGGTCCCTCTTTGACCGGGCGGGAAAATACGAGGAGTTGATCAAAGCTGTCGAGGGGCTACGTGCCGGTTTCGGAATTTCCGAGCCCAGCGCGATCGCTCGAGTTCTCAACAAGCAGCGACGTGAATTCGAAGCGATCAGCGCGCTGGATTTTTTTGGTTCGCCAGTAAAGGAGCAGGCTGCGCAAGCGCTGCGCGATACGGAAGGCGAGGTACGAAAAAGGATGTTTCCCGATGCTCCCAGCTCCGGCCGTCTGACCCAGACGGGGCGCTACTACTTCAAGCGCCTTTGGGCATCCCGCAAACCCCTCCTGGCCGATCGGCTCGCCTCCGCTTGGCTCATCCGGCGTTTCATCGACCCGGAGGCGAGCTTGATGTGGTTGGAAAAGACCCAGCAGTGCCCCTCGACTGCGGTCGGGTTCGGTTTCGACGGCGCGACCTTTTCCAACAGCAAGGACAAGGTAACATTCCAAGTGTTGCTCGCGAAGTTTGGCCTGGACAACAACGAGACGCTCACGAGAATCGGCGCGCTCGTGCATTACCTCGATGCGGGTGGTGCGCCGGTCGCCGAGGCGGCCGGAGTGGAAACTCTCCTCGAGGGAGCGCGCCGTCGCTGCAACAGCGACGAGGAGCTGTTCACCGAAAGCGAGAAAACGTTCGATCTTCTCTACGAAGCGTACTTCGACGCGCCCGGTAAAGACCCCGTTCCCCGCTACTGATCCCGAAACGCGAGGCGCGTTTTTCAATTTCCCTTGGCGGTTTTTTTCTCCTCGGCCTGCAGCGAGCGCAGATCCCGTAAGCGGGCCTCGACGGCGGAAAGCTGGTAGAAATCACCGTCCCCGCTTTTCTGCGCGAACTGGAGCTGCTCGATTGCGGCCGGCAGCGTTCCCTGCAGAACGTAGGTTTCGGCAAGCGCCTGATGGTGCAACAGGCGCTTGCCTGATGCAGCATAGGATTTGGCTTGCAGGTTGTACATGCGGGCGTCTCGCGGGTAGCTTTTCACCAGGTCCGCAAGCCAGGCAAGCGCCGCCTGGTGCTGTCCCATCCCCTGCAACGCATCCACGTAGGCGTAGTGAAGCGGCCGATAATTGGGAGCGCGAGCGAGGGCCGCGCGCAGCACGTCGCGAGCTCCCGCCGGATCACCGGCGCCGAGGCGCACCCGTGCCATCAGCAGCTCCACCATGGGGTGGGTCCCGAGGAGTTTGTGCACTGTTTCGATTTCGGATGCGGCGCGAGAAAAATCGCGTGCCCTTGCCAGAGCGCTGGCCAGACCGTAGCGCGCACCGGCCTCCTCGGCATAGCGGTGCTCGCGCACCAGCTCATCGAAATGCGCGACGGCCTCGCGCGGCAGCCCTTGTTCAGCGCGGAGCTTCGCTCGCGCGAGATGAAATTCGATGCTATCGGGCGCTTGCTTGTACACCGCCATCTGGGCGCGATTCTGCATATCGGCAATCCGCTCGCTGGTAAGCGGGTGCGTGCGCAGATAGGCCGGCGCGTTGTTCTCATACAGCCGAGTCGCTTTCTGCATGCGTTCGAAGAACGAGCCCATGCCGCCGACATCGAAGCCGGCCTGCTGGAGAAATTGAAAGCCGATTCTGTCGGCCTCGCGCTCGAAATCACGAGTGTAATTGAGCTGCGATTGAATGCTGCTCGCTCCCGCACCGGCGATTACCGCCTGCGCCAAATCGGGACGGGAGCGCGCAGCCAGAATGCCCAGAACCACCGCCACAAGAGTGGGAACCGACATCTGTTCCTGTTTTCCCAGCAGGCGGGCGATGTGGTGCTGGGTCACGTGAGCCACCTCGTGCGCTAGCACGCCGGCGAGCTCGGACTCCGTCTGCGCCGCGAGCAACAGGCCGGTGTGCACCCCCACGAATCCCCCAGGCATCGCAAAAGCATTGATGGTGTTGTCACGCACCATGAAGAACTCGAAGTCCTGACGCGCCTCGGGGCTCGCGGCCACAATGCGCCGGCCGATCTCGTTCACGTACTCTGTAAGCTCCGGATCGTCGAGAAAGCTCGGTTCGCGCAAGCGAATTTCCCGCATGGCCTGCTCGCCGATCTTGCGTTCGAGGTAAGGCGGCAGCAGCGCACCGGATGTATCACCCAGCTCCGGCAGGGTCTGCGCCTGTGCCTGTGCAACCAACAAGGCGAGACCCAGGCAGACGGCGTGGATTCTCATGGATAATATGATACCGCTCTCCGGGTTGGGTTCCCGGACGCGTCGCATTACGGTTCTGCGTGTCGCTCGGAGGCAGGGGGAAATGAATCGGTCAAGAAAATTGAGCCATTTCGACGGGTCCGGGCAGGCCCATATGGTGAACGTCGGAGACAAGCCCGAAACGCATCGCGTCGCGCGCGCCAGCGGCACGATCCGCATGGCGCCCTCGACTCTGAAGCTTGTCCTCGCGGGCCGCGCCGAGAAAGGCGACGTTCTCGGAGTGGCCCGGGTCGCCGCGATTCAGGCGGCGAAGCGAACAGGCGAGCTGATCCCTTTGTGCCATTCCCTCGGGCTTACACGAGTGGCAGCGGAGTTCACCGCCGAGAAGCGCCGGCCTGCGATCCGCCTAGTCGTGACCGTCGAGACGATTGGACGCACGGGAGTGGAGATGGAGGCGCTGGCAGCGGTGAGCGTAGGACTTCTCACGATCTACGATATGTGCAAAGCGGTGGACCGCGCCATGATTATCGAGGACATTAAGTTGCTCGAAAAAGCCGGCGGCCGCTCCGGGCACTTTCGCAGGCCGCAAGCGTGATCCCCGTCGCTAAGGACAATTCACGCGGCCTAATCACTGCCCCTCCCTTTAGCGCGAGACCGAGCCGTCCCTTTTCCGGACCGGAAGGCCGGCGCCAGAGGATTCCAGGCGCCTGATTTCGAAGTCTGCTCCTTTGAAGCCCAAATCGGACGCGCGTCTGTACTCCGCTTTCGCCTCCCGGGTCCGGCCAAGGTGCTCCAAGACCAGTCCGAGACGGTGGTGCGCAATGCCGCTGTCGGGCTGCAGCTCGACTGCTCGAACCAGATGGCGAAGCGCCAGGTCGTGTTGCCCCTGCACGAAATGAACCACTCCACGGGCGTAGTGACAGTGAACCGTGTCCGGGTACTGGGCCATGCACTTTTCGGCGATCTCGATGGCTTTGTCCGGCCGCCCTACGTACATGTATTCCCTGCCCATCATGTACAAGGTGCGCGAACCCCAGGGCACGGGCTTCGCCGGAAGCTTGGCAGCCGCATCCTCCCAAAGAAGAAAAGAGCTGGAGAAGGTCATCAGGCGGTCATGGGCCTGGTACAAAAGCAGAGGAACAGCCAGCACCGACGCGGTCATCGCTGCTCGGAGAGGAAACGCGCTCAGCGTCGCCGCGACTGCGATCAGGATTCCAGGAGCCCATAGATAGCTCCGGTAAAGCACAAAGGGTTCCTGGAATCGGGCAGTGCTGAACTCGGCTAAGAAAAGAATCCAGGTGTAGAGCAGGCCGAATCCGGCGACGCCCGCCCGGCCGCGACGCCGCAGGAGCAGGAATCCGAGCGCGCCGAAAGCAACGAAAGCCGAGACCTTGAGGACAATCCACCCCGCCGACCATGTCTCGAAAAAATCCACGCGGACGTCGATTGACATCGCCCCCGTATCGGGCCGTAGCCACAAGGCGAGATACTTGAAGAACAGCCCCGCCTGACTGACGGCGCTCAGCGACCACGAGAAATCCGACATCGTATGCCCGAAGACGCCCTCGAGCTGTGTAGCGACGACACTGTAATCAGGTTCGTACGCCTCGCCGATCAGCCACCTTCTGAAGACAGTCACAAAAATCGCGGCGGGCGCACAGGTCGACAGATAGATGGCAGCGTGACGAACGGCAAAGCGCCGCTCCGTCCCGACCAAGAGCACCGTCAATACGGCCGCCGCAGGCAGCAGCACGCTGTGTTCCTTGGAGAGCACCGCTATGGAATACATGAGCCCTGCCGTAATCGCATCGGCGTGCCTGCCGCGCCTGAGCCCCCGCACAAACACTATGATCGACAACAGCGAAAACAGCGTGGCGAAGAGCATGGTGCGCTGGATCAGGTAACCCGCTCCATACACGGCTACCGGATGAATCGCGAATAGGGCTGCACCCATGCACGCCCAGGCAGGAGCGTTCGCATTCGACGCGGATTCCGGCCGGTCCGCCGGCGTGACTGCCCGGAGCAGATCGCAAATGAGTTTGTACAGCGCTAGAGCGCAAGCGATATGGAAGACGAGGCTTATGATCCGGTGCGCCTGCATGCCCCCGATGAGCACCTCGGTGATCGCGAGGGAGAAGTAAGGAGGAAGTCGCAGCTCGAGACCGAACGGATGCGTGGCGTAGTACGAAAAGCCCTGTCCCGAGAAAAAC
>VBDE01000135.1 GCA_005883665.1 Betaproteobacteria bacterium | reverse complement strand
ATCGCTGAAAGTCAGGACCAGTGCGAAGCCCACGATGCTGAGCACCAGCGAGTTGTACAGATAGGCCTTGCCGTAGCGAAACCCGTGGCCGAAAATGACCAATAGGTAGAACATGTACAGGGAAGCGCCGGACTCACCGAGGAGATACATGAAGGCCGTGTTCGTGCCGACGTCCAGAAGGGCCACGAAAACACGGCGCGCACGCGATGCCGACGGGAAGAGGTAGATCCACCCGAACACCGTCCCGCACAGGGCGAAGTAGCAGACCATGGCGGCGAACAGCGGCAGGTTTGGTTCGCGACCGCCAAAGGCCTGCGGGAGGAGGGTCAGGAAGAGTATTGTCGCGACCAGCAGCCGAACGAGCGCCTGCTCGTGCTCGGTGTCCGGGCGCCCGCTGAGGCGGGCGCGAATTCCTGCCAGGATCGATTTCAGCGTCATCGGGCCCCGTCCCGGGTCACTGCGCCAGCCGGTCGGCAAACCGTTCGCCGATGGAAAGGACTTCCTCTCGGTTCCGCACCATGATTTCCACGAGTTGCGGATCAAAATGCCTGCCGGCGTGCTCCTCCATGTAGACGAGCGCCTCCTCCACGGGCCAAGCCGGCTTGTAGGGGCGAACCGACGTGAGCGCGTCGTAGACATCCGCGATGGCGACGATCCGCGCTTCAAGGGGAATGTGCTCGCCCCTCAAGCCGGTCGGGTAGCCGCTCCCGTCGTACTTCTCGTGATGGCCGAGCGCGATCACTGCGGCCATTTGCAGATATCCGGAAGAGCTGTCCTTCAGCATGTCGTAGCCGATGCGCGCGTGGGACTGCATGACTCGCAGGTCCTCGCCGTCCAGCCTTCCTGGATTCTGCAGGATCCGGTCCGGTATGCCGATTTTTCCGATATCGTGCATCGGCGCGGCGAGCTCGATCGCATCCTGCTCGGCCGAGGACAGCCCGACGCCCTTGGCGATCAGCGAAGAGTACTTGGCCATCCGGACCAAGTGCATTCCGGTCACCTTGTCGCGCTGCTCTGCCGCCTTCGCCAGCCGAAACAGCGTCTCGACTTCGCGTCGCCGCAATTCGCGGGTGGCCTCGTCGATCTTCTGTTCAAGAATCCGCGTCCGGTTCTTCTTGAGAATCTCATGACGGCGCAGGCTCAAGAGATTACGGCAGCGCGCGCCGCATTCGAGCCGGTCGATCGGGCGAATCAGGAAGTCGGTAGCCCCGGCCTCCAGGGCGCGGTAGCGGACCTCGCGATCGTTGACCACCGTGATGCAAACGATCGGAACGTCCTCGTAGCCGAAAATGCGGCGCAAGCGCCGGATGACCTCGATTCCGTCCAAGCTCGGCATCTTGTAGTCGGTGAGCACCATGTCCACGGGGTGCTTGCGCGCGTATTCGATGCCCTCCAAGGGGTCGGCGAACGTGGCGACCTCCAGACTCGCATCGAGGCTCCTCATGATCTCGCTCAGCACGATCCGCCCAGTGGACTGGTCGTCGATGACCAGGATCTTGAGCGGCGCGAGCTTGGCTTCGATCGAGTCGTGAACCAGCGTAAGCGGTCTAGACGGCGACGTGGTTTTCATTGGAACTCCCTGCCCGGCCCGATTGGGAGGCTCCCCTATCCACGCTCCCAAGTCCAGGTCCAATTACACTATATTTGGCGGGAAATTGCGAGAAATCCCAATTCGCTGCGTTTCAGGGCCCTACCCCCCCCTCTAGGCCGCGCGTTGTCTCGGGGAGAGGAACGCCGATTCCATTTCGCGGCGCACCCGCACCGCCTCGGCGCCTGCGTCGTGGGCGACGTCGGCCCAGCACAGGACGCGTCCGGCTTTGACGGGATTGACGAGCTTCACCTGCTGCGCCAGGCCGAGTGGCAGCGCGCCGAGCGCAAGCGAATCCGCGGCCGGCATCAGCCTGCCTACCACCATGTATCCGCCTTCGCCGTCGAGAATCTCGCCGGCGCCGAGATCGCGCTTGGCGCTCGCCACTGCATCGGCGCGAAAGCCCGTCGCGCACCCGGTGGGCTCTCCGCGCAACCCGACCGAGGCCACCGAAATTCCGACCTCGAGCCCGATCAGGTGCCAGCGCTTGTACATCGACGCATATCGCCCCGAAGGGTCGGTTCGCACGCCGTATTCCATGAAGCAACGCCGGATGTAGTCGGACTCGCCCTCGAACACCACCCACACGCCGAAGCGAATATCGTAAGGAATCGCCCGGCCGTCGCGATCGAGCGAGGACACGACTTCGACCTGCCCCTTGTGATGCAGCTGCCCGCCTTCGGCCTTCGGTCGCATCACCAGGGGCAGGTCTTCGATGGACGCGGGGGGATACGCGAGCCCCTCCGGCGCCGGCGTAAGCCCGGTTGCATTGCATACTGCGGTGGCCTCGATCGCCGGCTTCGAGCCGTCGAGAAAAGAGTTGAACATCTTCGGGTTGAGTCCGCCCACGCGGGCCTGCTCGGGCGTGAGGCCGTAGTAGCCCCATACGGTTTCCGGCGTGGACTGCGCAAAATGCGGCAGCCATTTGTGGCCGCGCCCGGCCGCGACCACCGGGAATCCCGCCGCGCGCGCCCAATCGACGAGGTCACAGATGATCGCCGGCTGATCACCGTAGGCGAGGCTGTACACGACGCCCGCCTCCTTGGCTTTTTTCGCGAGCAACGGCCCGCAGAAGGCATCCGCCTCAACGGTCACCATCACCACGTGCTTGCCGTTTCGAAAGGCGGCGAGCGCGTGCTCGACCGCCGCGATCGGATTGCCGGTGGCTTCGACCACGATCTCCACCGCCGGGTGAGCGACGAGCGCACGCCAGTCCTCCGAGACGTGCGTCCGCCGCTCCTTCAGCGCCACATCCAAGGACGCGGCGGCGTAGTGTTCCTGCCTCCAGCCCACGCGCTCCAGGCTCGCCCGTGCATTCGCGGGAGAAAGGTCCGCGATACCGACCAGATGCACACCCGGCGTCTTCGGCACCTGCGCGATGTACATGGCGCCGAATTTGCCCGCGCCGATCATGCCGACCCGCAGCGGCTTGCCTTGCGCTTCGCGCTCCTGGAGCTTTGCGTACAGATTCATGCGGCCTTGAGCACGCCTTGCAGCTCTTCCGGCGGAGTTCCGTCTTTCCACGGAAGCGGCACGTCGTACTGCTTGAGCAGACAATCGTCGGGGAGGCACTTCAAGGGCGCGAAGTCGCGGTGCGCGATGTACCCCGGACGCTTGAAGCGCCGTATGTGGTTTGACACCGCGCACAAGCTCAGATAGACGCTGACCCGATTCCAGGGAGAGAGGTTGGCAGTGGAGGCGTGCACCAGGCAGGAATGAAACAGAATCATCGACCCGGGCGGACCTTTTGGAGCCACGATGCCGCCGCGCTCGACGAGTTTTTTGATTGTGTCGTGTTTGATCGTCCAAAGGGGGTAGCTGGTCGTCGAGGTGTCGTGATCGGCTTCGATCACACCGAGCTTGTGGCTGCCGGGAATGAACATCAGCGGTCCGTTGAACTCGTTGACCTCGTCGAGGAAAATCGCGACGTTCATCGCGCGAGCCTCGGGCATCAGATCGTCGTTCTTCCAGGTGCCGTAGTCCTGGTGCCACTGCCAGAGGTCGCCGTCGAAAGCCAACTTGCCGTTGATTTTGAACTGGTGCATGTACAACTCTTCGCCGAAGATCAGCATGATCGGCTCGACCATGCGCGGATGGCGCGCGAGCTTCGCGAAAGGGGTGCTGTACATGTGCGCAGCGAAGTTCGTGCGCACCGCGTCGCTTCCCTTCTCGCGCACGTTCTCGGGCCGGCGCTGGGCGTAGAGCCGCGGTACCTCGTCGAGCAGGACTTTGATCTCATCCGGTTTAAACAAGCTCGGAAAGAAAAGATAGCCGTCGCGCTCGAAATGCTGAAGTTGCTCCGGGCTGAGCCTCATCGCGAAATCCCCTGTTAGAATTCGACCGCTTTGGCGGGTCGGCCTTTACCAGATTATAGACCCGAATACGCCCCCTCTCAGCGGGCGCCGGCTCAGGGTGCCGGACGCGGCGGAACGACCTGAAAGAAGATCTCGTCTTGCTTGATCAAGCCGAGTTCGTAGCGGGCGCGCTCCTCGATCGCTTCGAACCCCTGCTTCAGGTCACGCACTTCGGCATCGAGCGCGCCGTTGCGCCGGCTCAGCCTGGCGTTCGCTTCTTTCTGTTCCTGCACCTGCTGGTCGAGACTCCATACCCGGAGCCATCCGCCCTTCCCGAGCCACAAGGGATACTGCAGCAGAAGGATGAAGGCGGCGAGAGTGAGAGCGAGTATTCTCATCTCAACTGATAGAAAGCTTCCCGCCCCGGGTAGCCGACCGCGTCGCCAAGATCTTCCTCGATACGCAGCAGCTGGTTGTATTTCGCGACCCGATCCGAACGCGACAGCGATCCGGTCTTGATCTGCAGCGCGTTCATGCCGACCGCGATGTCGGCTATAGTCGTGTCCTCGGTCTCCCCCGACCGGTGCGAAATCACCGCGGTATAACCCGAGCGCTTCGCGAGCTCGATCGCCGCGAAAGTCTCGGTGAGCGTCCCGATCTGGTTCACCTTGATGAGGATCGAGTTGGCGACGCCGAGCTGGATTCCCTCGCGCAAGATCTTGGTGTTGGTGACGAAGACGTCGTCGCCCACTAGCTGCACCTTTTTGCCGAGCCTCTCGGTCAGTGCGCGCCAGCCGTCCCAGTCCGACTCGGCCATCCCGTCTTCGATGCTGATGATCGGGTATTTGTCGGTCCATCTGGCGAGAAATTCACCGAACTCCGGGGAGCCGAGTTTTTGCCTTTTCGAGTCGAGGACGTATTTGCCGTCCTTGTAGAACTCGGAGCTGGCGCAATCGAGCGCCAGCGCGACGTTCGTGCCCGCGTGGTATCCCGCGCGCTCGATCGCCTCGAGCACCAGCTGCAGCGCCGCTTCGTTGCTCGGCAGGTTCGGCGCGAACCCGCCCTCGTCGCCGACCGTCGTCGCCAAGCGCTTGCTCTGGAGAAGGCTCTCCAGCGCATGGAAGATCTCTGCGCCGCAGCGCAGGCCTTCGCGAAAGCTGGCCGCGCCGACGGGTACGATCATGAATTCCTGGATATCGAGGTTGTTGCTCGCGTGAGCCCCGCCGTTGATGACGTTCATCATCGGTACCGGCATCTGCATCGCGCCAGAGCCACCGAAGTAGCGGTACAGGGGCAGGCCCGACTCCTCCGCTGCCGCCTTGGCGACCGCCATCGAGACTGCGAGTACCGCGTTCGCGCCGAGCCGCGATTTGTTTTCGGTGCCGTCGAGTTCGACGAGGGTCTTGTCGATGAAGCTCTGCTCCTGCGCGTCCA
>VBDE01000134.1 GCA_005883665.1 Betaproteobacteria bacterium | reverse complement strand
TGGCTGCGTCGGCGACCGTTTTTACTTTCTGATAGTTGAACGAATACATGGACGTCTCCTAGGCAGCCTTCTTCATCCTGGTTTCCTGGCACGCCCGCCAGATCCTCTGCGGCGTCGCCGGCATCTCGATGTCGCGAACGCCAAGCGCGTCGGTGAGCGCGTTCATCACCGCGGCCGGGGCGCCGATCGCGCCCGCCTCGCCGCAGCCCTTCACCCCGAGCGGATTGTGCGTGCAGGGCGTTTCCTTCGTGCCCACCTTGAATGTCGGAACGTCGTCCGCGCGCGGCATGCAGTAGTCGAGGTAGGAGCCCGTGACGAGCTGACCCGAATCCTTGTCGTAGTGGCAGCCCTCGGTCAGCGCCTGGCCGATGCCCTGGGTCAATCCGCCGTGCACCTGTCCCTCGACGATCATCGGGTTGATGATCTTGCCGAAGTCGTCCACCGCGGTGAAATTCACGATCTTCACCGTGCCGGTATCGGGATCCACCTCGACTTCGCAGATGTGGCTGCCGGCCGGGAAAGTGAAGTTGGCCGGATCGTAGAAGGCGTTCTCGTTCAGACCGGGCTCCAGCTTGTCGAGAGGATAGTTGTGCGGCACGTAAGCTGCGAGAGACACTTCGGCGAACGCTTTTTTCTTGTCGGTGCCTCTTACGACGAATGCGCCGTCCTTGAATTCGATGTCGGCTTCCGCGGCCTCCATCAGGTGAGCCGCGATTTTCTTGCCTTTGGCGACGATCTTGTCCACGGCCTTTACGATGGCGGTGCCGCCCACGGCGATCGAGCGCGAGCCGTAGGTGCCCATGCCGAAGAGGATCTTTCCGGTGTCGCCGTGGACGATGTCGATGTCCTCCATCGGAATGCCGAGGCGATCGGCCACCACCTGACCGAACGTGGTCTCGTGTCCCTGGCCGTGGGAGTGCGAACCGGTGAACACGGTCACCTTGCCGGTCGGATGCACGCGGACTTCGCCCGCTTCGAAGAGGCCCGCGCGCGCTCCGAGCGCTCCGGCGACGTTCGAAGGCGCGATTCCGCAGGCCTCGATGTAACAGGAATAGCCCAGGCCGCGCAGCTTGCCGCGTCTCGCCGCATCGGCCTTTCGTCCCTGGAACCCGGCGACGTCGGCGACTCTCAGCGCTTCGGCGAGAGTCGCTTCATAGTTGCCGGTGTCGTAAAGGAGCGCGACCGGAGTCTGATACGGGAAGCTCTTGATGAAGTTGCGCCGGCGGATCTCGGCAGGGTTCATCTTCATTTCTCGCGCAGCGGTCTCGACCAACCGTTCGACGACGTAAGTCGCCTCGGGCCGCCCCGCGCCGCGATAGGCGTCCACCGGCGCGGTGTTGGTGAATACCGCCGTGACCTCGGCGTAGATCACCGGCGTCGTGTACTGCCCGGCGAGCAGCGTCGCGTAGAGAATCGTCGGAATGCACGACGCGAACGTGGACAGGTACGCGCCCATGTTCGCCGTGGTCGTCACGCGCATGGCGAGGAACCTTCCGTCCCTGTCGAGGGCAAGTTCCGCCTTGGTCACGTGATCGCGGCCATGGGCATCCGAGACGAAGGATTCGCTGCGATCCGCGGTCCACTTCACCGGGCGGTTGATCTGTTTCGACGCCCAGGTGCATACCACGTCCTCGGCGTAGAGATAGATCTTCGAGCCGAAGCCGCCGCCGACGTCGGGCGCGACCACGCGCACCTTGTGCTCGGGGAGTCCCAGCACGAAGGCGGTCATCAGCAGCCGCTCGACGTGCGGGTTCTGGCTGGCCACATAGAGCGTGTAGCTGTCGTCGGCGCGCGAGTAGGTCGCGTTCGCGGCGCGCGGCTCGATCGCGTTGGGGATGAGCCGGTTATTGAGGAATTCGAGGGTGGTGACGTGCGCGGCGCCGGAGAAGGCCTTGTCCACCGCCGCCTTGTCGCCGAGGCCCCAGACGTAACAGGTGTTGTCCGGCGCGATGTCGTGCACGACCGGCGCGCCTTTTTTGCGCGCCTCTGCCGCGCGGACCACGGCGGGCAGTTCCTCGTAGTCCACTTTTACCAGCTCCGCGGCATCGCGCGCCTGCTGGTAAGTCTCGGCGATGACGATGGCGACGTGGTCGCCGACGTAACGCGCGTTGCCCTGGGCAAGGCAGGGGTGCGGAGGCTCCTTCATCGGCCGGCCGTTGACGTCGGTGATGAGCCAGCCGCACGGCAAGCCGTTGACCTTGGCCCCGGCAAGGTCGTCGCCGGTGAAGATAGCGACGACCCCGGGCGCCTTGAGCGCTTTGTCCTTCTTGATCGATTTGATCTTCGCGTGGGCGTGGGGCGAGCGCACGAAATGCGCATGAGTCTGCCTCGGCAGGGCGACGTCGTCGGTGTAGTTGCCCGCGCCGGTGAGAAAACGGTAGTCCTCTTTGCGCTTGATCGACGCGCCGATGTAGGGGGTCGCCATGTCTAGCTCCTCATGGTCTGCGAGGCGGCTTTGATCGCCTTGACGATGTTGTGATATCCGGTGCAGCGGCACAGATTGCCGTCGAGCTGCTCGCGGATCAGTTCCTCGCTGGGATCGGGGAAATTCTTCACCAGATCGATCGCGCTCATGACCATTCCGGGAGTGCAGAAACCGCATTGCAAGCCGTGGTGCTGGCGGAAGGCCTCCTGCATCGGGTGCAGCGTGCCGTCCGCCTTGGCGATGCCTTCGATCGTGACGAGGTCGGCCCCTTCGGCCTGCATCGCCAGCATGTTGCAGGACTTCACGGCGCGGCCGTTCATGTGGATCGTGCACGCGCCGCACTGGGCGGTGTCGCAGCCGACGTGGGTGCCCGTCAGGCGCAGGTTGTCGCGGATGAAGTTGACGAGCAGGGTGCGCTCTTCGACCTCGGCGCTCGCCGGCTTGCCGTTGACGGTGAACGAGACCTTTACGGTCATGATTCGACTCCTTCGGTGAAAGTTGAACTTTTTCTTGGGTGGCGTTCAAACGGAGTGCGGAATGCCTTTGGCGAGAAAATCTCCATGACAGCGATTCTTGTCGAGGGATTTGACGCGATGGGTGTCGGAGGAAATGCTAGACCATGCTCGCGCGGCAATCAACCACGTGCTTGAATGCGAAGCGGCTTGACCCGACTTTAAGAGAGGTCTACGCTATCGCGTTCAAGCGTTTGTTAGGACTCAACAATATTTTCTGAGCTAGGAATCCCGTGGACAGCGTCGATCTGGAAGTGGTGCGCAGCGCCTTGAAATGGAGCGAATCGGGCCATCGCGCCACCTTGGGTACGGTCGTTCATACCTGGGGCTCCGCCCCGCGCCCGGTGGGAGCGATGCTCGTCATTCGCGACGATGGCCAGGTCATGGGCTCGGTTTCCGGCGGCTGCGTAGAGGACGATCTCATCGACAAGGTGAAAAGCCAGGCCCTCGCGGCTTCGAAACCTGAAGTCACGACCTACGGCGTCACCCAGGAGCAAGCGACGCGCTTCGGGCTTCCCTGCGGCGGGACGCTGCAGATCGTGCTCGAGCCGGTCGGCAAGGAATCGAGGCTGAAGGATTTGTTGAGGCAGAGTGCGCATGGAGCCGGGAAAGTGGTCGGACCTGCTCGAGTTCGACGGCAAGGTGTTGAAGACGGTGCATGGGCCGCGCTGGCGGCTGCTCGTGATCGGCGCGGGGCAGGTGAGCCGCTATCTCGCGCAAATGGCGCAGGCGCTCGACTATCACGTGACCGTGTGCGACCCGCGCGGGGAATACGCCGACGGCTGGGACTTCAAGGAAGTCCCCCTCAACCGCGGCTATCCCGACGACGTCGTCGTGCAGATGAATCTCGACGCGCACAGCGCGGTGGTGGCCGTCACTCACGATCCAAAGCTCGACGACGCGGCGCTCCTGGAAGCTCTCAAGTCGCCGGCGTTCTACGTCGGCGCTCTCGGCTCGCGGAAGAACAACGACGCGCGCAGGAAGCGCCTAGCCGACTTCGATCTGGCGGCTTCCGAGATCGAGCGCCTGCGCGGGCCCGTCGGTCTGAAGATCGGCTCGAAGACTCCGCCCGAGATCGCGGTGGCCATCCTCGCCGAGATGACTGCGGTGCGCCGCGGCGTGCAGATTCCCGAAACGATCGAGCCGTCCAAGGTCAACGTTTCGGCAGGCTGCGAAGTTCCGCAAAACTAGTTATTCTCCCTCCCCTTCGAGGGGGAGTTCATGGCCGCAACGATCCGCGGCATTCTTCTGGCAGCGGGCTATTCGACGCGCTTCGGCTCGAACAAGCTCCTCCAGGCGCTGCCCGAGGGCGCGCCCGAAGCCGGAACGCCGGTCGGGCTCGCCGCTGCCAAACACCTTCTGGAGGCCCTGCCGGAGTCCATAGCGGTCGTCAGGCCGCGCGCTCAAAAGCTCGGAAAAATACTGCGCGATGCCGGCTGCAACACCGTCGTGTGCAAGAACGCGAGCGAGGGCATGGGAACGAGCCTCGCCGCCGGGGTGCGCGCGACCTCCGACGCGAAAGGTTGGGTCGTCGCACTCGCCGACATGCCGTTCATCCGTCCCGATACGATCCGGATCGTCGCGAAGGCCTTGCAGGACGGCGTGGCCATCGCCGCGCCGTCCTTCGAGGGAAAGCGCGGGCATCCCGTCGGATTCGCGCGGCGGTTCTACGACGAGCTCTCCTCCCTGCACGGGGACGACGGAGCTCGCCAATTCCTCAAGCAGCACCCCGAATTGACGAAGCTGTTCGAGGTCGATGACCCCGGCGTCGTGCGCGACATCGACAAACTCTCGGACCTCGAGCGCTAGCGGTCGCGGCCTCGAGATTAAAGCCCGTGGTACCAGCCGGGGCGGCGGTGCCTGTCTATGGATTCGGGGCCGAATTGCCGCGCGAACGCTCTGCCGACCGCGCGCAACGCCGCGACGAACGCGCGTCCGATTCCTTGGCGCAGGCGTGGGGACGGCGCCGGTTCCGACAGAACGACCTCGCTCCGCTCTTGCGCGTGAATCAGTGCCAGGCCCGGGCGCTCGAGGGTGAGTGCATCGTTCGCCGCGAGGAAGTAGTCCTGGTGATCCCTGTGCTGGGTGATCCAGAGCGCCCCTCGAACGCACTCGACCCGCGCCCCCTTGGGGTCGTATAGGCGGATGAGCTCACGAGCTTCGAGGTGGAGCTGGGCGCGATCGAACCGAATGTTCATGGGCATCTCCTATCGCTATCACAGCGATCCGCGCGGGCGGCGCGGGTCGAAATTCCCTGCCGCAAAAAGCCGAACGATTCCACGCCAGAGGGCGAAAAGCAGGACGCCCAGGGCGATCCCGTACCTCGCTGTTCGGCCCTGCTCCACAAGCTTGATGTTCATGGCCCTTCCTTTCATAATGCGCTTTCCGCATGCTTCTCTGCGCTTGGCTGGCAGGGCAGCCTGCGCTTGATTCCCGAGCGAAATTATTCCTCCAATGCAGGAGCGAATCAAACGACCTTTGGGAATGTTTTGCATGAGAAAAAGGAATGCTTAAACAGAGGCGCGGCCTGCCTTCGCTCGACCTGTTAAAGGGTTTCGAGGCAGCGGCGCGTAACCTGAGCTTCACCAAGGCCGCGCTAGAGCTCTTCGTCACCCAGTCGGCTGTCAGCCGCCAGGTCAAGACCCTGGAGGAGCAGCTTGGCGTCGCATTGTTTCGCCGGCACCACCGCGACTTGCGCCTTACGGAGGAGGGGCAGACGCTCTACAAGACTTCGGGCGAGGTGCTGCGTCTGCTGCGCGACGTCGCGGGCAGGCTCGGAGCGCGTGCGGCCGGAATGCTCACGGTCACGACCACGGTATCCTTTGCGGCGCTTTGGCTCGTCCCGCGGCTCAACGATTTCCGGCGAGCCCATCCCGGGATCGACATGCGGCTTGCCGCGACCAACGAGATCCAGGATCTCGAGCGCGAAGGCATCGATCTGGCGATCCGCTACTGCACGCCCAAGGCCGCGGGCCCGGGCGCTGTGCGACTGTTCGGGGAGCTGGTCTTTCCGGTATGTTCACGCTCGGTGCTCGCCGGCAGGACGCTAGCGTCGCCCCAGGACCTTTCCGGACAGGTGTTGCTGCATTACGACGATGCCGAGCGGCGGTACCCGTGGCTCAGCTGGGACGTGTGGTTCGAGCTCACGCAGACACATGGCGTGAAGCCCGCGGGCGCGCTGCGCTTCTCCCACTACGATCAGCTCATTCAGGCCGCGATCGAGGGCCAGGGCATCGCGCTCGGGCGGAGCCGGTTCGTCGCCAAGTGGGTGAAGCTGGGGAAGCTGATCCTGCCGTTCGGCGAGCGCTACATGCGCTCGCCGTCGGACTCCCGCGCGTTCTTCATGGTCCTGCCGCGAGGAGCGCCTGGCCGTCCGGGGGTCGCCGAATTTTCCAGCTGGCTGCAACAGCAAGCCCAGGCCGAAGAAACCGACACCGTGCTCCGGGACCCGGCGCGCGAAGAACGCAGCACGCACGGCCGGAGATGAGAATATGACCCCAATCCACTACACGATCGTTCCGGTGCGACCGGAAGCGCACCTCTAGCGCGTCACCTGTACGGTCGACGATCCCGATCCTTCGGGACAGCAGCTCGCCCTGCCGGCGTGGGTCCCCGGCAGCTACATGATCCGGGAATTCGCACGGCACGTGGTTTCCATCCGCGCGGAAAGCCGCGGCCGGGCTGTCGTCCTCGAAAAGCTCGATAAGCACACCTGGCGTGCCGAACCGGTCGCAGGGCCGCTCGCGGTGAGCTGCGAAGTGTACGCCTGGGATCTTTCTGTGCGCGGCGCGCACCTCGATACCCGGCACGCGTTTTTCAACGGCGCTTGCGTGTTCCTGCGCGTGCTCGGGCAGGAAGGCGCGCCTTGCGAGCTCGAGATCGTTCGGCCCAGAGGGGCGCGTTACCGGAACTGGCGCGTTGCCACCGCGATGGCGAGGAAGGGCGCGAAACCCTACGGCTTCGGCGCCTATGGCGCATCGGACTACGACGAGCTCATCGATCACCCCGTGGAGATGGGCGAGTTCACGCTCGCAAGCTTCCGCGCCGGCGGCGTGCCCCACGATATCGTGATCACAGGCCGCCACGCTGCCGAGACGCGCAGGCTGCAGCGCGACCTCAAGCGATTATGCGAGCATCACATGCGTTTCTTCGGCGGGCCTGCGCCGATGAAGCGTTACGTGTTCCTCGTGACTGCAGTCGGCGAAGGCTACGGCGGGCTCGAGCATCGCGCCTGCACAGCGCTGTTGTGCTCGCGCGAGGATTTGCCGCGCGAGGGCGAGATCGAGGTGAGCGAGCGTTACCGCACTTTCCTCGGTCTCGTCAGCCACGAATATTTCCACACCTGGAACGTGAAGCGCATCAAGCCCGCCGCGTTCGTCCCTTACGATCTCGACCGCGAGAATTACACGACGCTCCTTTGGGCGTTCGAGGGCATCACGTCCTATTACGACGATCTTGCTCTCGTCCGCTCCGGGCTGATCGAAAAAAAGGATTATCTCGAACTGATCGGCCGCTCGATCACGACGCATCTGCGCACCCCGGGCCGCGCGAGGCAAAGCCTCGCCGAGTCGAGCTTCGACGCCTGGATCAAATACTATCGCCAGGACGAGAATTCTCCGAACGCAGGCGTCAGCTACTACGTCAAGGGAAGCCTCGTCGCCTTGTGCATTGACCTGCTCGTTCGCAACAAGACCCGCGGGAGGAGGTCTCTCGATGACGTGATGCGCGCGCTGTGGCGGCGCCACGGGCTCACCGGAGCCGGCCTCGAGGAGGACGGCATCGAACGCCTCGCCGAGGAGGCGACGGGTGTGAAGCTGGAGCACTATCTCGACGACTGGCTGCGCTCGACGCGCGAGCTGCCCCTGAAGGGACTGCTCGCAACGCAGGGAATCGAAATGGAACTGCGCCCGGCCGAGTCCGCTCAGGACAAAGGCGGAAGGCCGGCCCGCTCGAAAAACGCCGCGGGGCTCGCGATGCTCGGCATTCGCGCGCGGGCGCAAGGCGATGACACCGCCGTCACGCATGTGCTCGAAGGCGGCGCGGCGCAGGAGGCGGGCATCGCTGCCGGCGACCGGGTCGTCGCGGTGGACGGACTGCGGCCAGGGCAGGCGGGACTGGATGCGGCCTTGGCCAGGCGCCGCGCGGGAGAGAGCGTCCGGATTCACGCCTTTCGCCGCGACGAGCTGATGAGCTTCGAGGCGCAGCTCAAGCGCGCGGATGCCGATACCTGTGTGCTGACCGAGTCCCTCGGCGCGCGGCGAAAGCTGCTTGAGCGCTGGCTGAGGCCGCGCCGCGGCTGAGGCAATAGAGTTCAGCCGCCGCAGGCCGATTTGAATGCCTGCTCGAAAATAATGACCCAACCCGAGCCGTAGCCACCACGCATCATTTCGGCCAGCTCGCCAAATGCTTCCCAGTTGCTTTGGGTCAGTTCGACCCGCGTTCGCTCGCGTCCAAGTGCCGTAAACCGCACTTCAACGAGGCTTGCGGATTCTGCCGGCATTCCGATGTGAAAGTCCATGCTGATCGAGTCGTTCGGACCGTATGACCTGATCGTGCCCCACAGGTGCTCCGTGCCATCGTGGCCGATCTCCACGATCTTGCCACCCTGCTTCGGCTCGATACGCAACGACTTTGCGGGCTTGCCGCTTAACATCGATACCGAGCGCTTATGCAGCGGCCACCAACTGCCCATTTCGTTCACGAACACCCTGAACGCCCTTTCCTGACTGCAGGGGACTTCGATCGTTTTAACGATCGGATCGAGCATTATGTAACTGTCCTAGCTGATCCAACCCTTGCTCCCGGCCCACTTCGAATACCAGATCAAAAACGCCGCGATCACCAGCGGCATCAGAATAATCGTCGAGATTTC
>VBDE01000133.1 GCA_005883665.1 Betaproteobacteria bacterium | reverse complement strand
GAGGTCCCGCGTCAGGCTGTAGGGCTTCTTCGTGAACAGTGATTCGTTTACCGTATGCGTATTCGACATCATGAGGAGCGTGTATCCGTCGGGGGCGGATTTCGCCACCACGTCGGTGCCGATGATCGCACCGGCGCCAGGCCGGTTCTCGATTACAAAGGGTTGTGCGAGAGTCTTTTGCAGGCGGTCGCCGATGAAACGCGCGTAGATGTCCGCCGGTCCGCCGCTGGAGTAGGGCACGACTATTTTCACCGGCTTCGCCGGGTAGGCAGCCTGAGCGAACACGTCAGCGGCGGCGCAACCAGCCAGCACAAGTCCGGCGATCTGGCGCAGCAACTCGTTGAAAGGCATGATTCCCCCGATCTATCTCGCACCGGCATCGGCCGCCGGCTCCGCACCGGCGCCCGCGCCATACGGTGACCGCGCCTGGGATTTAGCCGGTGCCGGAGTAGGGGGTTCCATCTTTCGCAGCGCTTCGATCCGTGCAGGAGGTACAGAAGTCGGATAGCCCGCTGAATCGAGCAGGCCGTTTAGGAGGCTTTCCTGAAACCCGGTTTGCAACTGGTTGCCGACGACCAGCAACGGCAGATCGGTTTTGCCGGACAGCCTCTTCACCTCATCGACATCCTTTTGCGTGACGACGCTGACTTCCCTGAAAGGGACCGCGCGCTTGACGAGCAACGCGCGCGCTTGGTCGCAGGGGGCACCGCAATCCGGGAGGGAATACAGAGTTACGGGAAAGTTCTTCGCTGCCACCTGCGTCGCATAAGGCAGATTCGAGACATCGACTCCGCCCCCGCGAAAACTCTTTCGCTGTACGTTTCTTGCGTCCGGGGGTGGGGGTGTCTGCGTATAGTGAACCCTGCCGTCTTGATCCACCCAGCGATAGGCCTGACCGAGAGCGTTGGCGCCGACAGTCGAGAGGATCGCTGCGGCGACGAACAGGATGCGCATGAGGTAAGGGTCCTCAGGGCGCGATCATACCATTGTGACGCAGCAGTGCGTCGATTCTCGGCTCGCGGCCTCGAAATGCCTTGAACGATTCGAGCGCCGGTCGGCTGCCGCCGACGGCGAGGATCTCGTCGCGGAATCGCGCGCCGGTGTCGGAGTCGAGCACCCCGTTCTCTTCGAACAGGCTGTACGCGTCGGCGGAAAGCACCTCGGCCCACTTGTAACTGTAGTAACCGGCAGCGTAAGCTCCTGAGAAGACGTGCGAGAAGTTGTTAAGGAAACGGTTGTACTCCGGCGGCATGGCCACGGCGACTTTCGCCCTGATTTCGTGGAGCAGCTGTAATGGCGTCTTTGCCCCCGCGGGGTCGTAGTCATGGTGTAAATGCATGTCGCTCAATGCGAACTCGATCTGGCGCACGGTCTGCATGCCGCTCTGAAAATTCCTTGCCGCCAGCATCTTGTCGAACAAACTGCGCGGTAAGGCTTCCCCGCTTTCGACGTGAGCGGTCATGCGGGCGAGCACGCCCCATTCCCAGCAGAAGTTCTCCATGAACTGGGAAGGCAGTTCGACCGCGTCCCATTCGACACCGCGTATTCCGGAGACGCCCAGATCGTCGATTCTCGAGAGCAGATGGTGCAATCCATGGCCGAATTCGTGAAACAGGGTCATGACTTCGTCGTGAGTGAACAGCGCGGGCTTGTCCCCGACCGGTGCGGGAAAGTTGCAGATGAGATGCGCAACCGGGGTCCGGAGGCCGCCGGGCATCCGCTGCCGCGTGATCGCTTCATCCATCCACGCGCCGCCGCGCTTGGTTTCCCGTGAGTACAGATCCAGATAAAACTGGCCGATCAGGCTCCCGTCCCAGTCGGTAATCCGGAAAAAACGCACTTCCGGATGCCAGGTTTCCGCCGCGTCCGGAAGAATGCGAATGCCATAGAGGGCTTCGACAAGCCGGAACATGCCTTCCAGGACTTTGGGTTCCGGGAAATACCGCTTTACTTCCTGATCGGAAAACGCGTAACGTCTCGCGCGCAGTTTTTCCGATACGAACGCGATATCCCAAGCTTGGAGTTCCTGGATCCCGAGTTCCGCGCGTGCGAACTCCTCCAGTTCAGCATAATCCCTGCGTGCGTGAGGCAGCGCCCTCGAGGCAAGATCGTTGAGGAAGTCGAGCGCGGCCTCGGGTGACTCGGCCATTTTCGGGACAAGCGAAAATTCCGCGAAGCTTTTGTAACCAAGCAGCCGCGCCTTTTCTTTTCGCAAGCGAAGCTCACGCACGATGATCGAGGTGTTGTCTAATTCCAGATTTCCGAATTCGCTCGCACGTGTGACGTGTGCGCGGTACAGCTTTTCCCGCAGGTCGCGATTCTCGGCGTATTGCATCAGGGGCCCGTACGACGGCGCGTGCAAAGTGAACTTCCACCCCTCCTGGCCATCCTTACGCGCCCCTTCTTCGGCCGCTTCGAGTACGTCCTCTGGGACGCCGAGCAGCGCTCTGCGGTCGGCGATCAACGCCGAAAAAGCATTGGTCGCGTCGAGCAGATTCTCGGAAAACTTGGCTTCGAGCGCTGCAAGTTCTTCCTGGATTTCGGCAAAGCGCCGCTTGTCCCGAGGTTCCAGTTCGGCTCCTCCCAAACGATAGTCGCGCAAGTCGTTCTCGACGATCTTGCGCTGAGCTTGAGACAATTCCTCAAAACCTGGTGAAGCGCGCAGCGCCTTGAACTTTTCATAGAGGTCAAGGTTTTGCGCGAGTTCGGTACGGTACCGGGTGATTTTCGGCAAATTCGCGTTGTAGGCATCGCGGATCTCGGCGCTGTCGTCGACTGCGTGCAGGTGAGCGACCACGCCCCAAGCGCGCCATAGCCGTTCATTGGCGTCTTCTAGCGGTTCGGCAAACCCGTTCCAGGACGCCGCAGCGCCCTCGGCTGTCAGCCGAGCAATCAGGGCGCGGTTTTCGGCGAGCAACTGATCGATGGCGGAGGCGACGTGCTCCGGCCGGACCGATCCGTAACGCGGCAAGCCCGAGAAATCGAGCAGCGGATTGACGGTGCTTTTCAGATTCAACTCCTAATTTCTCCCTGGGGTCACGGGAATTTGCGCCGCCTCAGGAGCTGCCGCCGCTGGCGGAAGCCCGCTCGGCGGACATTACCGTGTTCTCTAGCAGCATCGCGATAGTCATGGGGCCCACTCCGCCGGGCACCGGCGTGATGCGCGAGGCAGTCCCGAGCATGCTCTGGAAATCCACGTCGCCGGCGAGTTTGCCGTCTGCAAGCCGGTTGATGCCGACGTCGATGACAACGGCGCCGGGCTTCACCATGCCGGCCGTGACGAGCCTGGGTCTACCGGCCGCCACCACGAGAATGTCCGCCTGGCTGGTCATCGCGCCCAGATCGGGGGTTCTGGAGTTGCAAATGGTGACCGTGGCGCCCTTTTGCAAGAGCAGCAGCGCCATCGGCTTGCCGACGATGTTGCTGCGGCCGACCACGACGGCGTGCCGTCCCTGCACGCCGATTTCCTCGTGCTCGATCAGCTTCATGACTCCGAGGGGCGTGCAGGGCACGAAGCGCGGACTGCCGGCTGCGAGCAGGCCCATATTAATCGGATGAAATCCGTCCACGTCCTTCGCCGGGGCCAGGGCGTCGAGCACCCGCTCCGCCGAAAGTCCCGTCGGCAAGGGGAGCTGCACGAGGATGCCATGGATACGACTGTCGCGGTTCAGGGTCCGGATGCGCTCGAGGAGCGTCCATTCATCCGCGTCGGCCGGCAATTCGATGTGCTCCGAGTAGAGCCCCACTTCGCCGCAGGCCTTCATCTTGTTTCGCACATAGATTTTCGAAGCCGGGTGGTTCCCGACTTGCAGCACCGCGAGACCGGGGCGCACACCCATCGCCGCAAGCGCAGCGACACGTCGAATCAGCCCGGCGCGCAACTCGCGCGCAATGGCGTTGCCGTCAATGATGCGGGTCTGCACGGGCGAGAATCGGCGCTGCGAGCACGGAAGGCGCGCATTCTAGCATCCGCGGTTTCCCGGCTTGGGTTCAGCCAGCTGACGCGATCTCTTTGATTGCGCGCGGCGCGTTTTCGTATAATGCGAAATGCTCTTTCATCATATCAGACAGGGTGCAGTTGATCCTGTAAGGCGAGCGATTCTCCGCAGGTCCCGCACTCCCGCCCCTACCTTCGCGCAGAGAGGGAAATGCCATGTCCGCGCTGCCTGAATTCCCCGCCGCCAACGATCCCGACGCCCTGGAAACGCAGGAATGGCTCGATGCGCTCGAGTCCGTTCTCGAACGCGAGGGCCCCGAGCGCGCCCATTACCTCCTGGAGAAGCTCGTCGACAAGGCGCGCCGTTCGGGAGCCTACATTCCCTTCTCGCTCAATACGGCCTACCTCAACACCATCCCGGTGCACATGGAGGAGCGCTCGCCCGGGGATCATGCCCTGGAGGAGCGCATCCGCTCGTTCTGCCGCTGGAATGCGATGGTGATGGTGGCAAAGGCCAACAAGTCGGACGACGAGCTGGGCGGTCACATCGCGAGCTTCGCCTCGGTCGGAACGCTGTTCGGCATCGGCTTCAATCACTTCTGGCACGCGCCACACGAAGGACACGGGGGGGATCTCGTCTACTTCCAGGGACACTCGTCGCCCGGCATCTACGCGCGCGCATTCTTGGAGGGTCGGCTCACCGAAACCCAGATCCTGAATTTTCGTCGCGAGGTGGACGGCCAGGGCATCTCTTCCTATCCCCACCCCTGGCTCATGCCCGATTTCTGGCAATTCCCCACCGTCTCGATGGGGCTCGGGCCGATTCAGGGTATCTACATGGCGAGATTCCTGAAATATCTGCAGGCGCGCGGGCTGGCAGGCACGGAGAACCGGAAGGTATGGGTGTTCTGCGGCGACGGCGAGATGGACGAACCGGAATCGCTCGGCGCGATCGGCCTGGCGGCGCGTGAAAAGCTCGACAACCTGATTTTCGTCGTGAACTGCAACCTGCAGCGCCTCGACGGTCCCGTGCGCGGCAACGGCAAAATCATCCAGGAGCTCGAAGCCGATTTTCGCGGGGCGGGTTGGAACGTCATCAAGCTCATCTGGGGCTCGTACTGGGATCCTCTGTTCGCTCGCGATGTCGAAGGCCGACTGCTTCGGGTCATGGAGGAGACGGTAGACGGCGAGTATCAGAACTACAAGGCCAACGACGGCGCTTTCGTTCGCAGGCACTTCTTCGGCAAGGACCCGAAACTGCTCGAGATGGTATCGCGCATGACCGACGAGGACATCTGGCGCCTGAACCGGGGCGGGCACGACCCTCATAGACCATTAAGGGCTACGGCCTGGGCAAGCAGGGTCAGGCAAAGAATCCGACTCACCAGCTCAAGAAGATGGACATCGCAACCATCCGCGAGATGCGCGACCGCTTCAACGTGCCGATCCCCGACGACAAGCTCGAGGAATTGCCGCTCTACAAACCCAAGGATGATGATCCGATCATGGTGTACCTGCAGGAGCGCAGAAAGGCGCTCGGCGGCTACCTCCCGCAGCGCCGGCGCAGGGCGGACGGCGTTCCTGCGGTGCCGGCCCTCTCGGCGTTCGATCAACAGTTGAAAGGCTCGGAAGGGCGCGAGATCTCGACCACGATGGCATTCGTGCGCATGCTGACCGCGCTCGTGCGCGACAAGAACATCGGCAGGCACATCGTACCGATCGTTCCGGACGAAGCGCGCACTTTCGGCATGGAAGGGATGTTCCGCCAGCTCGCGATCTATTCCTCGGAAGGACAGAAGTACGAGCCGGTCGACCGCGAGCAGGTGATGTACTACCGCGAAGACAGGGCGGGGCAGATTCTCGAAGAAGGCATCAACGAGGCCGGCGCATTCTCATCCTGGATCGCTGCGGCGACTTCATACAGCCATTCGAACCTTGTCATGGTGCCGTTCTACATCTTTTATTCGATGTTCGGCTTCCAGCGCGTCGGCGATCTCGCCTGGGCTGCGGGGGACCAGCGCGCACGGGGGTTTCTCCTCGGCGCCACGGCGGGCCGCACGACTCTGAATGGCGAGGGACTGCAGCATGAGGACGGACACAGCCATGTGCTCTCTTCGGTCATTCCCAATTGCGTTTCGTATGATCCGACCTTTGCTTATGAGCTCGCCGTCATCATCCAGGACGGCCTGCGTCGGATG
>VBDE01000132.1 GCA_005883665.1 Betaproteobacteria bacterium | reverse complement strand
TGTCGAATCGGGGAAATTTCGGCAGGATCTGTACTACCGCTTGGCGGTCATCGAGCTGAAAATGCCTCCGCTGCGGGACTGCCGCGAGGATATCCCGGTGCTCGCGGATGCGATTCTGCGGCGCCTTTCCGGTCCGGACGGCAAACGGTCCATACGGCTTTCCGAAGAAGCGAAGAAGGCTCTCGCGGGTTACGATTTTCCCGGCAATACCCGCGAACTGGAGAACATTCTGGAGCGGGCCATCGCACTCGCCGCGCTCGAGGAAATCCAGCCCGACGACCTGCAGCTCGCTCCGCCGACCTCGGTCGCTCACGAACCGGGAGCCCCCAACGCCAAATGGCCGCTCCCGGAATACCTGGACCGTATCGAAAGGGAGGCGATCCTCGAGGCGCTCGAGAAAACCCGCTTCAACCGCACCGCCGCAGCCAAGCTCCTGGGCATCACGTTCAGGGCGTTGCGCTACCGCATGGAACGCCTGGGAATCCGGTAGGTGGAGCTCGGTCCCCTCGACGAGGAAGGGGTGCTCGCCGGGGCGCTGCAGGTTCCCTCGCCGAATTGCGACGAGCGCCCGGCGGACGAGGCGGTCAGGTTGCTGGTCGTGCACAATATCAGCCTCCCGCCGGGTCAGTTCGGCGGTGACGCCATCGTGCGGCTATTCACCGGCACACTCGATTTGGCCGCACACCCCTATTACGAAACCCTTCGTGAACTGAAGGTATCGGCGCATTTCCTTGTCCGGCGTGAGGGCGAACTGATCCAGCTGGTGCCCTGCGCGAAGCGAGCCTGGCACGCAGGCTCCTCGAGCTGGCGGGGGCGCGAGCGCTGTAACCGACGATCAAGCCTATTCCGATTCGCAATACGCGCGCCTGGCGGAACTTCTGGTCGTTCTGCGCCGGCGATATCCGATCGTCGATGTCGTCGGGCACGTCGACATTGCACCCGGCCGCAAGACCGACCCCGGGCCAGCGTTCGACTGGGGACATTTCCGGGAGTCGCTCGCCCGGATTCAGTAGGTCGGTACGTTCCCGCGATCCTGCCGCGGTAGCTTTTCTCCCGCAAAGCTCCGAAGGCGCTTGAGCAAGCTACGCTTGCTTCTTGACAACACACTAGTATTAGTTGCACACTCCCGCCCAGATACCATATGTTGTACCCGCCGGGCAGCGCACAAAAAAGAGTAGAGGAGACGATATGCAGATCGCGGTTGACGTAACGACTCCACAGTCGATTCCCGGCTCGACCTCTCTCGCTGACGTCAGCGTTGCGGCGTCGCCCGCGTTTTCGCAGCACAAGGTCATCCGCCGCAACGGTGCGGTAATGGGTTTCGAGCCCGGCAAGATCTCCGTCGCGGTGACCAAGGCGTTTCTGGCCGTCGAAGGCGGGCAGAGCGCCGCGTCGGCGCGGATCAGGGAGCTTGTTGCCGCGCTGACCGACGCGGTCGTGAGCGCACTCGTACGCCGCCAGCCAGCCGGCGGGACCTTCCATATAGAAGACGTCCAGGACCAGGTCGAGCTCGCGTTGATGCGTTCGGGCGAGCACGAAGTGGCGCGCGCCTATGTCCTGTACCGGGAAAAGCGTGCCGAGGCGCGCGCCCACGAAGCGGCCCAAAAGAAACCGACGCCCCAGCCGCAACTGCATACGGTCGAGGACGGAGTGCGGCGTCCGCTCGATCTGGCCCGCCTCGAGGAGCTGATCGCGTCGGCTTGCGAGGGCCTGGGCGAGGTGGTGGATCCGAAGCTGATCCTTGCCGAAACCGTGAAGAATATCTATGACGGGGTGCCCGCCGACGAGGTGCGAAAGTCCGCGGTGCTTTCGGCACGCGCACTGATCGAGAAAGATCCGGCCTACAGCTATGTTACCGCGCGGCTGCTGCTTCACACCATCCGGCGGGAAGTTCTGGGTGAGGAGGCTTTGCAGGCGGAAATGAAGAAGCGCTATGCCGAATACTTCGCCGAATTCGTCGCGCGCGGCATTAGAGCCGAGCTCCTCGACGAGCGCCTGGCCAATTTCGACTTGAAGAGGCTCGGCGCTGCTCTGGACGCATCGCGCGACCTGAAGTTCGGTTATCTCGGCCTGCAAACGCTCTATGACCGGTATTTCCTGCACATCCACGGCACTCGCATCGAACTGCCGCAGGCGTTTTTCATGCGCGTGGCGATGGGCTTGGCTTTGAACGAGATCGACCGCGAGACGCGAGCCATCGAGTTCTACAACGTGCTGTCCTCGTTCGACTTCATGAGCTCGACACCGACGCTGTTCAATTCCGGCACGATGCGTTCGCAGCTTTCATCGTGCTATCTCACGACGGTGTCGGACGACCTGGACGGCATCTACGAAGCGATCAAGGAAAACGCGTTGCTTGCCAAGTATGCCGGGGGGCTCGGCAACGACTGGACCCCGGTACGGGCCCTGGGTTCCCACATAAAGGGGACCAACGGCAAGTCCCAGGGAGTGGTGCCGTTCCTGAAGGTCGTGAACGATACCGCCGTGGCGGTCAACCAAGGGGGCAAGCGCAGGGGGGCGGTGTGTTCCTATCTTGAAACCTGGCACCTGGACATCGAGGAATTTCTCGAACTACATGAACACGGCAAACTGGATCCCGGACTTGTTCATGAAACGCGTGATGGAGAACGGCGAGTGGACGCTGTTCAGTCCCTCCGACGTACCGGACCTGCACGACAAGTACGGGCGCGCATTCGAGAAGGCCTATATCAGGTACGAGGAAAGAGTCGCGAAGGGCGAGCTGAAGCTATACAAGAGGATTCCTGCAACGCAACTCTGGCGCAAGATGCTGTCGATGCTCTTCGAGACCGGGCATCCGTGGATCACTTTCAAGGATCCCTGCAATTTGCGTTCGCCGCAGCAGCACGTCGGCGTGGTGCACAGCTCCAACTTGTGCACCGAGATAACTCTCAATACCAACTGCAGCGAAATCGCGGTGTGCAATCTCGGCTCAATCAACATGGTCGGGCACATGAAACTCGTCGGCGAGACCCTCAGGTTCGACCATGACAAACTCAAGAAGACCGTTGCCACGGCGATGCGGATGCTGGACAACGTCATCGACATCAATTACTACGCCGTGCGAAAGGCGCGCGATTCCAACCTGAAGCACCGGCCGGTGGGCTTGGGCATCATGGGTTTCCAGGACTGCCTGCAGCTCCTGCGAATCCCCTACGCATCGCAAGAAGCCGTGGAATTCGCCGATCGATCCATGGAGGCAATCGCCTATTTTTCTTATTGGGCCTCCACCGAGCTAGCCGAGGAACGCGGCCGTTACGCGTCCTACAAAGGATCACTGTGGGATCGGGGCATCATGCCGCAGGACACGCTGAACCTGCTGCGCGAGGAGCGTGGAGGATACGTCGATATCGATATGTCGGAATCGATGGATTGGAAGGCCCTGCGCGAGCGCATCAAGCGCCTCGGCATGCGCAATTCCAACTGCCTTGCCATCGCTCCGACCGCGACGATCGCCAACATCATCGGGGTTTCCGCCTCGATCGAGCCGACCTTTCAGAACCTGTTCGTGAAGTCGAACCTGTCTGGCGAGTTCACCATCGTCAACGAATATCTCGTCGCCGATCTGAAGAAACTCGGCCTCTGGGACGAAGTCATGGTCGCCGATCTCAAGTACTTCGACGGCAACCTAGCCCGCATCGATCGCATACCGTCTGATTTGCGTCGCCTCTACGCTACCGCGTTCGAAGTCGAACCCGTGTGGGTCGTCGAAGCCGGCGCGCGGCGGCAGAAATGGATCGACCAGTCCCAGTCGCTCAACATCTACATCGGGCAGGCTTCCGGCAGGAAGCTGGACGAAAGCTACAAACTTGCCTGGCAGCGGGGCCTGAAGACCACTTACTACCTGCGCTCGATGGGCGCGACGCACGCAGAGAAATCGACCGTTAGAGCCGGCAAGCTGAACGCTGTTCCCGCCGGAGAAGGGATGCCCGCCGCGGGCGCGACCGCTCCGCGACCATCGGGTGAGCCGGAAATCAACTTCTGCAAGATAGACGATCCGAATTGCGAATCCTGCCAGTGAGCGCGAGCAAGCGCCAGAACAGGGAGAGAGAAAATGCTTTCTTTTGATGACATCGGGGCCGAGACGATTCCAGGCCTCAACCTGCATTCGGTAAGCGGGCTGGTGCCGTCGCCGCCCGCAGCGGCCGGGCTTTCGGGGGAGCGCTATTCCGCCGGCAACAGCCACCGGCGCGTGCGCGTCGAGGACAAGCGCATCATCAACGCACAGGCCGACGTCAATCAGCTCGTGCCGTTCAAGTACAAGTGGGCCTGGGAAAAGTACCTCGCCGCCTGCGCCAATCACTGGATGCCGCAGGAAATCAACATGAGCCGCGATATCGCTCTGTGGAAAGACGCGAACGGCCTGACGGAGGACGAGCGACGCGTAGTCAAGCGCAATCTGGGCTTTTTCGTCACGGCCGATTCACTCGCGGCGAACAACATCGTTCTCGGCACCTATCGCCACATCACCGCGCCGGAATGCCGGCAATACCTCTTGCGGCAGGCGTTCGAGGAGGCCATCCATACCCACGCGTACCAGTACATCGTCGAGAGCTTGCGTCTGGACGAGGGCGAGGTATTCAACGCCTACCACGAGATCCCGAGTATCCGGGATAAGGACGAGTACCTCATCCCCTTCATCGACATCCTGACCGACCCGACCTTCCGGACTGGCACGCCCGAGGCCGACCAAAAGCTGCTGCGCAGCCTCATCGTGTTCGCATGCGTGATGGAGGGTCTGTTCTTCTACGTAGGCTTCACCCAGATTCTGGCGCTGGGTCGTCAGAATAAGATGACCGGCTCGGCCGAGCAGTATCAGTACATCCTGCGCGACGAGTCGATGCACTGCAATTTCGGTATCGACCTTATCAACCAGATCAAGATGGAGAACCCGCACCTGTGGACTCCAGAATTCCGCGAGGAGATTCAGGGCCTCATCAGGAAGGCGGTCGAGCTCGAATATCGCTATGCCGAGGACACCATGCCGCGCGGTGTTCTGGGGCTCAACGCTCCGATGTTCAAGGAGTACCTGCGCTACATCGCCAATCGCCGTTGCCAGCAGATCGGCGTGGATACGATGTTTCCCGGTGCGAGCAATCCGTTTCCTTGGATGAGCGAGATGACCGATCTCAAGAAGGAGCGGAATTTCTTCGAAACCCGGGTTATCGATTACCAAACCGGAGGTGCGCTCAGTTGGGACTAGGCCCCTGCCGCCAGTTCAAGTTCGATTCCGACATTTTGTACCAGGACCTGCTGTTCAGCAGAGCAGGAAAGGAATTCAATTCTCCGGGGCTTACCCCGGCGGTTGAATAGCCCGCGCCCCAACGGGCGGGTTCGCTGTTTCACAACTCTTGATGGAGGTCAGTCATGGCAAAGAAGAGAAGAGGCAAGAAAGCGGCAAAGAAAAAGAAAAAAAGGAGAGCAGCAAGAAAGAAAGGGAAAAGGAAGTCGTTGAAGAAGCCCGCGAAGAAAGCGGCCAGGAAAAAGTCCGCCCGAAAGAAGGCGAGACCCAGAGGAAAGGCGGCCAGGAAAGCCGCAACGCCGGCAGCAACGGCGTCGGGATCGGCGGCTACAGCCCCTTCGACAGCGGCGACGCTGGGAGGGGCGAAAACCGCCCTGAACCCCGCAGCCGCATGGCCCTTTCCGACGGGCTCCAGGCCTTAAGTGGGCTGGGAGTGAACTGCGGTCAGTCCGGGGGCCTTGGTGCCCCGGACTGAACCGCGGCCCGTTCATCCGCAGGAGATGGGATCGGGCTCAGCAGTTGCTTGATCCTTTTGGTCTTAGGGCTGGCCTGAGGTTAAGTGCCTATTTGCAATGCAATTGCTGCGTTGCGGTAGCCTTTGCTCTGATCGAAAAACAGACAGAAGTGTTTAAAGGCTTTCAGGGGCGGGGTCGGCTATCAAGAGCCTTATCTGCCTTTCAAAGGCAAAAGAATGGAGTTAGGTGCAATGAACACCACCTGGGTAAAGCAGGACTTGCTGGATCGGTTTGGAAGAGTGGCGACGGTACTTCATCATGGTCTAGCCCTCATCGGGCTGGCGGCCGTGGTGCTCCTTCTCGTGCGCGGGAAAACCTTGTTCTTCGACGAGCACGCCAGCCGCTCCACCGCGGTCGGCTCGATCCGTTACGACGGAGCGGTCTCACTGCTCGACAGGGCGGACGATACCGACACCCAGAAATACCGCGCTCTGGCCAATTACGTTTCCCGTAAATACCGGATCGCGCCGGATGTCACCGAGCAGTTTGTGGGCGCTGCCTACGATGCCGGTCGGCAAGTGGGCCTGGATCCCCTACTGATTCTCGCGGTAATGGCGGTCGAGTCTCGCTTCAATCCGGTAGCCGAAAGCCTGATGGGCGCCAAAGGTCTGATGCAGGTGATTCCCAGACATCACCTCGACAAGCTGCTGGAACACGGTGGAGAAGAAGCGGTGCTCGATCCGATGATCAACATCGCTTTGGGAGCGCGCATTCTCAAGGAATATGTTCGCCGCACCGGCAGCCTTGAGGCGGGTCTGCAGGTCTATAACGGGGCATTGGCGGATCCCTCGAGCCAATACGCGCAGAAAGTCTTCGCCGAAAAGGAGCGGTTGCAGGATGCCGTACGCCAATTCGGTCGCCCGGGGGTGCGCAGCTCGGTGTAAGTCAGGGATCAGGCCTGAGCCGAACGGCGGGGGCATCCCAGCATCCGCGCGATCCTCTCGATACCTTCCTCGAGATCTTCAAGCGAGCGCGTGTACGCAAAGCGCACGTGGCGCTCCGGGCGGTTCGCGCCGAAGTCGAGCCCCGGCGTAATGGCAACGCCCGCTTCCTCCAGCACCCTCAATGCGAATTGGGTGCTGTCCTCGGAGAAGCCCTCGCATCCGGCGTAGATGTAAAAGGCCCCCTGGGGCATTACGGGGATGCGAAATCCCAGCTCGCGGAGCGCGGGAACCATGAAATCGCGACGGCGGCGGAACTCCTGCCTGCGCTCCTCCAGCACCGCAAGCGTTTCCGGCCGAAACGTCGCGAGCGCCGCGTACTGCGCGGGGGCGGAGGGACAAATGAATGCGTTCTGGGCGAGCTTTTCGATCTCCCGAACATGGGTCTCGGGAGCGACGATCCAGCCCAGCCTCCAGCCCGTCATGTTGAAGTACTTGGAAAAACTGTTGACGACGAACACGTCATCGGCCAGCTCGAGCACCGTCGATGCCTCACCGTCGTAGACCAGTCCCTGATAGATCTCGTCGACCACTACGAACCCGCCCGCCCGTCGCACCGACGCGATGATGGCACGCAGTTCTTCGCGCGGGATCGTGGTCCCGGTCGGATTGGAAGGTGAAGCGAGCAGCACGCCGCGCGTCGCCCGGCTCCAGTGCGAGCGGATATCGGCGTCGGAAAGTTGGTAGTGCTGGTTTTCGTCGACTGGCACTGCGCAGGGGCGGCCTTCGAGCAAGCGCACGAAATGCCGGTTGCAGGGATAACAGGGATCGGGCATCAGGACCTCGTCCCCGGGGTTCACCAACGCACCGAGCGTGAGCAAGAAGGCGCCCGATGCCCCTGCGGTGACTACGATCCGCGAAGAGGGCACCGTCACACCGAGCCGTTCCCGATAGTGATCGGAAATGGCTTGGCGCAGCTCCGGAATGCCGATCGAAGCCGTGTAACCCAGGCGGCGCCGGCGGATCGCCTCGATCGCGGCTTCCGCGACCAGAGGCGGTGCCGCAAAATCCGGCTGGCCGATCTCCATGTGGACGACGCGCCGTCCCGCAGCCTCCAGTTCATGCGCGCGGTTTTGCACGTCCATCACATGGAAGGCTTCGATGTCGGCCATGCGGGCCGCGAGGACCGGATTTGCGTCGCGCTTCATGGGCACATTATGCCGCAGCGTGCCGGCGGGGATGCCGAGGCGCCGCGGCGCCGCGAAATTCGGCTATCATGCGGCCAAGCAACACAAGAACTTCAAGTCGCGAATTTTCCCATGGATGAAATCCTGCGCAGGAGCGCCCTGGAGTATCACCTC
>VBDE01000422.1 GCA_005883665.1 Betaproteobacteria bacterium | reverse complement strand
ACCGGGGCACAAAGGACGATGTCGCCGTGCACCAAGCCGCGTGGCAGGGTGTAGGGGAAGCTCAGCACGTTGGCCGCGTAGTCGCGATCGCGATAGCGACGGTTGAGAATCCGAGCCTCGGCCGTTCCGACAATCCGCACGGTGATCTCGGCGGAGCCTTTGAGCGCCCCGCGCGCCCAGCGGCGGACCTGGGCCAAAGCAGGGACGGGGGCGGCGCGAGAGGCGACCTGAAGATGGAGCGTGAGGCGCGGTTTTCGCCGGCGACGCGGTCGTGCTCGCGGTGCGGCGTCGGACCAGCCGCGGGACGGCACGGCGATTACTCGTCCCCGTGACGTTCGTAGGCATCCACGATGCGTTGCACCAGAGGATGGCGGACGACGTCTTCGCTCTTGAACGCGGTGAACGCGATACCTGCCCGCGCGCGAGGTCGATCTGCGTGATATCACCGGTCACCACCGCCTTCGAGCCGAAGCCGATGCGCGTGAGGAACATCTTCATCTGCTCGGGCGTGGTGTTCTGGGCCTCATCGAGGATGACGAACGAATGGTTGAGCGTGCGGCCGCGCATGTAGGCGAGCGGCGCGAGTTCGATCGCGCCGCGCTCGAAGAGCTTCCCGGTTTTGTCGAAACCCAGAAGGTCGTAGAGCGCGTCGTAGAGCGGGCGCAGGTAGGGATCGACCTTCTGAGCAAGATCTCCCGGAAGGAACCCAAGGCGTTCGCCCGCCTCGACCGCGGGCCGCACCAGCACGATGCGCTTCACGGCATCGCGCTCCAGCGCGTCGACCGCGCACGCCACGGCGAGATAGGTCTTGCCGGTGCCCGCGGGACCGATCGCGAAAGTGATATCGTGCTCGAGGATATTCTGGATGTACTGCCGCTGCCTGGGCGTGCGGCCGCGCAGGTCCGCCCGCCGGGTGAGAAGCGGCGTGTCCTCCTTCGCTCGGCCGCGCGAACGGACTTCGATCAGGCCCAGCTGAATGTCGTCCAGAGTGAGGCCGCGTTTGGCGTCGTCGTAGAATTTCTGCAGCACATCGGCCGCTTGGGCCGCCTGCGCTCCGCGGACCGTGAAACGCTCGCCGCGGCGCGCGATCGTGACGTCCAGCGCGGTCTCGATTTGCCTCAGGTTCTCGTCCAGTGTCCCGCAAAGATTGGCGAGGCGCTGGTTGTCGACCGGGGTGAGGACGAGTTCCAGGGGTCCGGTCTTCAAAGGCCTACGCCGCAACGCGGACCTCGCCGCGCAGCGAATGGGCCATCGCCGCGGTGACGGTCACCTCGACGAACTGCCCCACGAGCTGCCGGGGGCCGCGGAAATTGACGACGCGGTTGTCTGCGGCGCGGCCCGAAAGCTCCCCCGCGTCCCTGCGCGAGGCGCCTTCGACGAGAACACGCTGGCGTGTGCCGATCAGGCTTTCGCTGATACCGCTCGCATGCGCATCGATTTTTCCCTGGAGCCGGGCAAGCCGCGCGCGCTTCACTTCCCGCGGCGTATCGTCGGGAAGCTCGGCGGCGGGGGTTCCCGGCCGCCGGCTGTAGACAAACGAAAACGAGCTGTCGAAACCGACTTCGTCCACCAACCTCAGGGTCGCCTCGAAATCCTGCTCGGTTTCCCCGGGAAAACCCACGATGAAATCCGAAGAGACGCTGATACCTTGTATTCGAGGGCGGTGTACCCGCGCTTCATCGCCGCGAGTATGCGGTCGGAGCCGGACTGCACCGGGAGGTGCACCTGCGGAGCGAGTTTGTCGATCCGGGTGTATGCGTCGACGAGACGCTGGGTGAATTCCTTGGGGTGCGAAGTGGTGTAACGGATGCGCCCGATTCCGGGGATCTCCGCGACGTACTCGAGCAGCAGCGCAAAATCGGCGATCACGCCGTCTGCCATCCTGCCGCGATAGGCGTTGACGTTCTGACCGAGCAGGGTCACTTCCTTGACGCCTTGGTCGGCGAGGTCCGCGACCTCGGTGAGCACGTCGTCGAAGGGGCGGGACACTTCCTCCCCGCGGGTATAGGGAACGACGCAGAAGCTGCAGTACTTGCTGCAGCCTTCCATAGTCGATACGAAGGCGCTCGGTCCGACGACGCGAGCCGGTGGAAGCCTGTCGAATTTCTCGATTTCGGGGAAGGAGACGTCCACCTGCGGACGGCCGGAGGTTTGCCGAGCTTCGATCAATTCCGG
>VBDE01000131.1:5558-10854 GCA_005883665.1 Betaproteobacteria bacterium | reverse complement strand
CTGAAGTGATCTTCGCCGATCAGAGGATCGAATTCGCCGCGGGCAGCCGCATCGCAGAGGCGCTCAAGGGCCAGGGACACGTCAACTTCACCAGCTACAATTACACGGTGCTGATCACCGGCGAAGTGCCCACGGCGCAGGCAAAAGCGGAAGTGGAAAAAATCGCGAGCGAAATACCGCAGGTAAAGACCGTGGTGAACGAACTGCAGATCGCCGGTGCGAGCTCGGCCGCCTCCCGCAGCAACGATGCCTATATCACCAGCAAGGTCAAAGCCAATTTTCTCGGAAACGGGAAGTTTCGGCCTACCGATATCAAGGTCGTGACCGAGGCCGCGAAGAGGCGGACGCCGCGACCGAGGTCGCGCGCGGCACCGGAGGGGTACAAAAAGTCGTCCGCGTCTTCGAGTACGTCGTTCCGCCCGCAAAGAAATAGCGGCCGCGAAGCAATTCCCCCGCGCCCCCTAAGGCTTGCGCTCGGCGGCCGCGAGCATCCGCTCGATCTCGCCGACCAGCTTGCGGTCGCCGGGCGTCACTCCGCTGCCGAAGGACAGCACTTTCTCGCCCGAACGGTCGATGAGGTACTTGTGGAAATTCCAGCGAGGCCGCTCACCGGTCTTCACCGCAAGCGTCGCGTAAAGGGGGTTGGCGTTGCCCGCCGACACGCCGGACTTGGCGAACATCGGAAAGCTCACGCCGTAGTTGACCTCGCAAAATTTGGCGATTTCGCGGTTCGCACCCGGTTCCTGGCCGCCGAAATCGTTGGCGGGGAAACCCAGAACGACGAGCCCCTTTTCGCGATAGCGGCGGTACAGCGCCTCGAGGCCTTCGTACTGAGGCGTGTAACCGCATTCACTTGCCGTATTGACCACGAGCAACACCTTGCCCTCGAATTGGCAGAGCGGTGTGGCCTGATCGGTGAGGCTCGGAAAGGTATGATTGAGCAGTGGCGGGCACGCAGCGAGCGCGGGCGCAGAAACCGAAAGAGCGAGCAATACCCCGAAGAGAATACGCATCGGCGATGACCTAGAGGAGGTCGGCCTAAGTTACAGCCGGCGGGTCGTTCTGTCAAAATAGGCGCGATGGAGGTCTCTTTCGAGCGCAAGATCTGCCCGCCTCAGGAGCTTGCGGCGCGGCTCGGATCCGTTGCACGACCGCTCGTGTTCACCAACGGCGTATTCGACATCCTGCATCGCGGGCACGTCACCTATCTCGCCGAAGCGAGCGCCCTGGGGGCGACGCTTCTCGTCGCCGTCAACAGCGACGCGTCGGCGAAGCGTCTCGGCAAAGGCGAGGAGCGCCCGTTCAACCCGCTCGCCGACCGCATGGCGGTGGTGGCGGCGCTTGAATCCGTCCATCTCGTGACGTGGTTCGACGAGGACACGCCGCTCTCTCTGATACTTGCATCCCGGCCGGAGGTGCTCGCCAAGGGCGGCGACTGGAAGCCCGAAGCGATGGTCGGAGCCGCCGAAGTGCGGGGCTGGGGTGGAACCGTGCATTCGATCCCCTTCAGGCACCAGCGCTCGACGACCGCCCTGCTGAAGAAGATTCTCCGTTAATTCCCTCTGCGTTTTTCCTCCGGCGGGCAGTCCTTCAGCTCGCTGCCCGCAAAGCTCTGGCGTAAGTCGTTCAGTCTCGAGACCAGCGCCTCGGGGACCTCACGAACAGTAAAAAAGACTTTCTGCACGGACGTTTCCCTTGGATCGACCCGGGCGGTTCGAACGCCCTTTTTGCGCAACTCTGCGAGGCGCGAGCGCGCCGCCTCCTCGGTTTTGAACACGCCCAGAGAAATCGCAAATCGGAACTTGGAATCCTCCTGCACGATGTAGAAGTCTTCGACTCCGAGCTTCTTGAGCTCGGCCGCTTTCTGGTTTGCCGCCTGTCGGTTGCGTTGCGGCGGCATAAATACCCAATAGCTCGCGATTTCGTCCGCGCGCCGCTGGGAGAGTCTTGACCCTAGGGCAAGGGGCTCGAGCGCCTGCTGCACGCGCGCCGCGTCACCCGGGTTGAACGCACCGAGCTCAAGGCACGCGGCGAGAGTCGCCCTGGGAGGCGATTTGGGGCGCTCCGCGGCCTGCTTCGTACGTTCAGCGGCAAGCGCCGCAACCTGATCGGCGCGGAGCAATCGGATCGCCTGCGGGTTGAGCTGCTGCTCCATCAGCTGCGGCTCGTCCGATGCACGACCGGCGCCAAAATAGATCCAGGCGAAAAACCCGAGATTAGCGAGCAACAGCAGGACAGATACGGTTTTCACGATTTCCCGTGGGTCATTTCACCGAGTCCTGTGCAATTCGGACGAGGCCCTCTAGCACCAGATTATCCACAAGCCGCACGGGAACGCTGAGGTGCCGGGCAATCAGGCGAGCGGCTCCCCCCGCGAGCACGCATGCCGCGCCATGCTCCATCGTCGCGAAAGCCCGTTCTATCGCCCCGGCTTGCGCGAGCAGGCAGCCGGTCTCGATGGCATCCGCAGTATTGCGAGGTTCGGGGGAAAAACGCCCTCTTGCGAACGGAAGTCCCGCGGTGTTGCCGGCAAGCGAGCGTTTCATGAGCTCGAGGCCCGGGTTGCAGTGCCCGCTGTGACTACGAGGCACGGCCCGCGGAGAATCGACCAGGCTCCGATCAGCGCGGCCCAGCGGTCAGGCCCGAGCTGGTCCGGCTGCCTATACCCGTTCGTGACCCCGCACTCGCGCCGTTTCGCCTTTACCCACGCGGGGACCATCGATCCTCGAGCGAATAGGGTCTCCAGCTTCTTGCGGACGGACCGCCCTGCGACGTTCGCGACGACGACCTTGTCGGCGGGCACGAGCCTCTTCCAGCTCTTCTCCAGCCGGCCGAGCTCCGAGACGAGCACCGTGCCGGTCTTGCGCCAGCCCCCGTTCTCATGCAGCCCCCATTTCAGCCGCGAATTGCCGCAGTCGACCGCGAGGATCATCCCGGCCTGAGCGAGAGCTCACCGCTGTGGAAACGCTCTATTCCCTCGACGGACGCGAGCATGAGCGCGCCGTCCTCCGCGACTCCGACGAGCTTGCCTTCGGCCACGCGCCGGCCGGCCTGCGACAGGGCGACTCGCCTGCCCTGCCAGGCGTGGCGTTGCAGCCACTCCTCCCGAAACGGCGCAAAGCCTTCGCGGGAAAACCGCGCCAAGATCCCGGCAATGGACTCGAGCGACTCGACGAGCACGGCGTTACGCGACGGCACCGCCTCGCTGTGGCTCGCGATGTCGGTTGCCGGCCCGCCGATCCACTCGAGCGTCCGGGTGCCGAGACGCACGTTGATACCGACGCCCACGATCACGGCGCTCGGACCCAAGATGTCCCCTGAGCTCTCGATCAATATCCCGCCGAGCTTGCGCCCCTCGCAGACCACATCATTCGGCCATTTGACCCCCACGCCATGGGTACCCAAGCGCTCGAGCGCCTTCGCGGCACCCACCGCCACGGCGAGGCTCAAGCCCCCAAGCGCTCCGGCGCCCCGGGGAAAACGCCACAGAATGGAGAATGCCAGGCTTCCGCCGACGACGGAGACCCAGGAATTTCCGCGCCGACCGCGCCCGGCGCTCTGGTGTTCACAAACCAGTACCGTTCCGTGCGGCGCACCCGAGGCGGCACGCTCAGCAAGAACGGTGTTGGTCGACGGGCATTCATCGAGGACCTCGACGCAAAGCTCGGGCGAGACCTCCTTCAATCTCGCCGCGAGTCCGTCCAGCTCGAACAAATCGAGAGCTTCGGCCAGCCGGTAACCGCGGCCGCGTACCTTGAATACGCGCAAGCCCAACGCTTCGATCCGCCTGATGAGGTTCCACACGCCGGCGCGGGTAAGACCCAGAGCCCGGCCGAGCCGCTCGCCTGAGTGAAACCTGCCGTCGGCCAGGATGCGAAGCAGCGGGAAGGGGGCTGTGCCCATGCGCAAAATCGCGAGAAAAAGCCGGACGAATACTAGCACCGGGGGAGCGTGCGCGCGGAGGCGACTGCGATTCGTGAAAAAGTCACGAAGGATCGATTTTCAATTGTTCCGCAGCGAGTCAGGTGATATGATGCCGTCATAATAGTTTTGATGGCGTCCAGCGACGAGTTTCTGCTGGGCGTTTCAGGTTGCCCGCCGGCCCAGCAAACGGCGGCTAACGGGGGAAACCCTCCCTTCCCCCGTTTTTTTTCGCCCCTGCGCCCCGAAAAATCGCGGCTTTGTCGGCTGTCTATAATGTAATGGCTGGCCTGATCCCGGACTTCACCTTTACATGCATCGAACCTGGCCTCATCCGCGGGTAGTGTGCCATCGCGGCGGCGGCGCGCTCGCGCCCGAGAACACCCTGGCGGGTATTCGCAAGGCGGCGGCAATGGGTTTTGGCGGTGTGGAGTTCGACGTAATGCTCTCGGCGGACAAGGTCCCTTTGCTAATCCATGACGAAACCTTGGATCGCACTACGAACGGACGGGGCAGCGTGGCCGCGACACCCTACGCAAGGCTCGCGAGCCTGGACGCCGGCGCCTGGTTCAGCCCGGAATACCGCGGTGAGCGCGCGCCCTCTTTCGAGGAGGCCGGGAAGCTGTGCGCCCAGCTCGGCCTCTGGGCCAACGTCGAGATCAAGCCGGCGCGAGGGTTCGAGCGCGAAACCGGTGTCGCCGTCGCGAAGCTCGCTTTGGAGTTATGGGGCGGCGCTTCGATTTCACCGCTGCTGTCGTCCTTCGAGCCGGCCTCACTCGAGGCGGCGCGCGCTGCGGCCCCGGAGCTCGATCGCGGATATCTGACGGACCGCGTCGGGTCGGGTTGGGACGAAGCCGCGCGGGCGCTCGGGTGCGTGTCCGTGCACTGCAACTGCAAGTACCTCACCGAAGGGCAAGCCGATGAAGTCCGCGCCGCCGGCTATTGGCTCCTTTGCTACACGGTCAACGAACCGGCGATCGCGCGGCGCTTGTTTTCCTGGGGCATCGACGCGATCTTCACCGACCGGCTGGATTTGATTCCACCTGACTTCGCCTGAGCTGCTGTTTCAGGAGCGCGGGTTTGGCTAGTCGATCTGCATCGCCACGAGGAAGCGCGACACCAGATTATAGCCCGCGATCGTGGCGGTGAGTTCGACCACTTCCCTGTCGTCGAAGTGCCGTCGCACCTCGGTGAAAATCGGATCGGGTACACGGATCCCGCGGGTCATCGAGTCCGTATAAGCGAGGACTGCGCGCTCGCGATCGTCGAAGGTCTTCGACAACTGCCAGCCCGGAAGCGCGTCGATTTGCTCCTGGCTCACGCCATCCTTCAGCGCGAAGGGCACGTGCGCGCGGTATTCGTATTCGGCGCCGTT
>VBDE01000131.1:0-5400 GCA_005883665.1 Betaproteobacteria bacterium | reverse complement strand
TTCCTCTTCGATCAGCGGTACGCGGGTCAAGATGCCTCCCTCACGACACTAGAACGGCAATTTCGCATCCGGTTTAGCCGAAAGCAGAACCCGCCGGAATTCGGATTTGATGCGATCGAGGCCCGCCTCGTCCTCGGCTTCGAAGCGCAACACGATCACCGGCGTCGTGTTAGACGCCCGCGCGAGCCCGAATCCATCGGCGTACTCGACCCGTAGCCCGTCGAGCCTGATCACCTCGGTCGCACCCGGGAATGAAGCGCTCTTCCCCAGAGTTTCGATCAAGCGATGCGGTTCGCCCTCGGCGAGTTTCATGTGCAATTCAGGCGTACTCATCGAGTCGGGAAGTGCATTCAGCGTCGCCGTGGCGTCGGGCGTCTTGCTCAGGATCTCCAGCAGCCGCGCCCCGGCGTATTGCGCATCATCGAACCCGTACCAACGTTCGACGAAGAACGTGTGGCCGCTCATCTCGCCCGCGAGCGCCGCGCCGCGCTCGCGCATTCTCGCCTTGATGAGCGAATGACCGGTCTTCCAGAGGCTCGGCACGCCGCCGTGCTCGCGGATCCAGGGCGCGAGGTTGCGCGTGCTTTTGACATCGTAGATGATCTCGGCGCCGGGTTGGCGCGAAAGGACATCCTGCGCGAACAGCATCAGCTGCCGGTCCGGAAAGATAATCTTCCCCTCGGCGGTCACCACGCCCAGCCGGTCGCCGTCACCATCGAAAGCAAACCCGACCTCACGGCCCTCCCTTTGCACCAGGGCAATCAGATCCTTGAGGTTCTCAGGTTGGGACGGATCGGGATGATGATTGGGAAAGCGGCCATCGACCTCGCAGTAGAGCTCCAGCACTTCGCAGCCGAGTCGGCGGTAGAGTTCGCCCGCCGTGGCGCCGGCGGCGCCGTTGCCGCAGTCGACCGCGATCTTCATGGGACGCGCAAGCCGCACGTCCGAAGTGATGCGGTTCAGGTAAGCTTCGAGGATGTCGGCGCGGCGGTGCCGCCCCGCGCCGCGGGCGAGCTCGCCGGACTCGATCCGCCGGCGTAGCCGCTGGACGTCCTCGCCCGCGAGAGTGGTTCCCGCAAGCACCATCTTCAGTCCGTTGTACTCGGGCGGATTGTGGCTGCCCGTGACGGCGACCGCGCTCCCGCAACCCAATTCGTGCGCGGCGAAATAGGCGACCGGGGTAGCGAACATCCCGATCTCCGCGACATCGACGCCGCTTGCGCGGATGCCCTCCATCAACGCTCTAGCGAGCTCGGCCCCGGAGATCCGACCATCGCGGCCCACTGCGATCTCCGGCCGCCCGCTCCCGCTGCTACGCTCGAGAAGCTCGCTTCCGAGCGCCTGCCCGATCTGCCGCACGCCTTCAGGGGTGAGCGATTTGCCGACGACGCCGCGGATGTCATACGCCTTGAAGATCTCCGGCGGAGGAAGACTCATTTCGGAATCCCGTTGTGCACCGATATTGTCTCATTCGCGTGCGCTGGGGACCGAGAATCGCGCCGCCCAGCCAGTACGTCTTCGAAGAAAGCAGTCACACGCCGCGGCAGCCACTCCAGGTTGCCGGGAAACGGACCGCTGACGAATGCGGCGTGTCCGCCTTCGCCGGGAAAATCGCAATGCACGTGCAAGGAAACCTCATCCGGTCGTGGCAAGGCTGCCGCCGGGAGAAAGGGATCGTTGCGGGCATTCACCAGAAGAGTCGGGACCGCGATGCGTCCAAGGACGGGCCTCGCGCTCGCGCGCGTCCAGTAGTCGTCGGTGTCGCGGAATCCATGCAAGGGCGCCGTGACAACCTCGTCAAATTCACGCAGCGTGCGCGCGCGCCGCATCGCCTCACCGTCGAAGAGTCCGGGAAAACGCTCGAGCTTGCCCTCGCCCTTCTTCTTCATCGTGGCGAGAAATGCGCGAGCGTAGACGAGATTGAATCCGCGGCCCAGCGCATCGCCTGCCGCCATGAGATCGACCGGGGCCGATACGGCGGCCGCGGCGGCGAGTACGTCCTTCGCCCGCCCGTCCTCGCCGAGCCACTTGAGAAGGGCATTGCCGCCGAGCGACACGCCAATCGCGAAGAGCGGCGCGCCGGAAGATTCACCGCGCAAGCGCCGAAGGATCCAGCCGATCTCCTCCGCATCGCCCGAGTGATAGGCCCGCGGCAGTCTGTTCGGTTCGCCCGAGCAACCGCGAAAGTGCGGCACGGCGCCGCGCCAGGCCTGCTGCCTGAGCTCGCGCGCAAGTGCACGAGCGTAATGGCTGCTCGAGCCGCCCTCGAGGCCGTGAAACAGCACAACGAGCGGAGCATCGGCTGGACCTGCCAGACGGTCGACATCGATGAAATCGCCGTCCGGCGTGTCCCAGCGTTCTCTCTTCCAACGAGGCTTGGAACGGCCGATCAGCACGCCGTACAGGGTCTGCAGGTGTGCGCCGTGCAGCCACCAGGGAGCTCGGTAGGGGCCTGGACTCAATGCAGGATTTTCGGCGACTCGGCGGGCGCGCGGGGTGCCTGCGGAGCGGGCGAACCGTGATGCAGGATCATTCGCCAGCCGTTGCCGGTGCGGAGATAGACGTTGGTGGCGGCGACCGGCGGGCGCGAGCGCGACTCGCCCTGCACCAGGATGTTCTCGTGCACGCTGTGGACCGCGAGCATCATCCCCGAGAGCACCACCTGGTTGGAAACATGCACCTTGAGCCGCTGGCCTGAGCCGAAAATCTGCGCCCAGCTCTCGCGTACCTGATCGTAGCCAGCGAGCCTCGCTCCTCCCGGATGCACGCACACGATCTCCTCGTCTTCGGCCCACACTTCCATCATGGCCTCGAGCTCACCCGCCTCGAGCGCCTCGTAGAAAGCGGCCTCTGCATCCTGCGGCGTCGGAAAGGTGCTTTTCTTCACGAGGTGCAGCTCCGGAGCCGCGTAGCGTAGCCGAAAAGCCTAGTCGCCGCCAGCGGGCAAGACCCGCACCGAACGCATTTCCGCGGTTCATCCGGGAGAACGGTTGAAACCGATCACCGCTTCGCACCAGCTTGCGACGCGCAACAGCCGATCGTCGCCGCCCGCAGAACTGGCGAGTTGCATTCCGTAGGGCAGGCCGTCGTCGGAAAGACCGGTAGGCAGCGTAAGGGCCGGGAATCCCAGGAGCGTCCAGAGCGTGCAAAAGCTCGGATCTCCCGTGACATCGAGCCGCGCCGGGGCCGCGCCGGGAGCCGGGAGCGATGCGAGCGCGTCGCAGTCCTCGAACAGATCGAGCGCGAGCTCGGCGAGCGCCGCGCGCCTCACGAGCGCGCTGCGATAATCGTCGTGCGACATCGCAAGCCCTTCGTCGATCGCGGCGTTCAAAGCGCCGCTCATCACTCGCCGGTGCATCGCCTGCTTCGGAGCGTGGTGGCGGGCTCCCTCGTAGAGCATGATCGTACGGTGCACCCGATGCGCTTCGTCGAAGTCATCGGGCAGTGCGACGGTTTTCAATTCCGTTCCGGCGTCGGCGAGACGCTTCAAGCTCCCTTGCAGATGCTGTGCGGCGCCCGGTTCCGCTGCGTTCCAGGGAAAGCGCGGCAAGACGGCGATTTTCGGAGGACGCGAGAGCGCCTCTATCTCCGGGGCAAACGTACCGGACTCCGCGAGGCTGGCGGCGAAGTAGGCGGCGTCGGCGACCGTGCGCGCAAACACCCCCACCTGGTCCAGGGTTTCGGCAAAGGGAAGCGCGCCTTGGATGGGCAAGCTGTCCAAGCTCGGCTTGAAGCCCACCACTCCGCAAAACGCCGCGGGCCGTATCACCGAACCGTTGGTCTGCGTGCCCACTGCAACCGGAACATGGCCGGCCGCAACGGCCGCAGCCGAACCGGAGGAGGAGCCGCCCGGCGTGTGCCTCGGGTTCCAGGGATTGCGCGTCTCGGCCGGGTGCATGAAGGCAAACTCGGTGGTGACGGTCTTGCCGAGCGCGTAGCCGCCGGCGGCGAGGATCCTTCCGACGAGCTCGGCGTTTTTTCGAGGCTGGTTGCCGACGAACGCGGGCGAGCCCATCTCCGTGGGCAAGTCATCGGTATCGAAGACGTCCTTAACGCCGACCGGAACGCCGTGCAATGCGCCGGTGTGTCCACCCTGCGCGCGCTCGGCGTCACGGGCTGCAGCGAGCCTGAGTGCCCGCTCATCGTCGAGCGCGATCCACGCTCTGAGCCTGGGTTCGCTCGCGCGGATACGCGCAAGGTGCGACTCGCAGTAAGCGCGAGCAGCCAGCGTACCGTCAGAGAGCCTCTGAACGGTCGTTCTCAAGTCCTCTGGCAAGGCCGACTTCGTGGCTGGGCTCCTGAGCGGCATGCGGCGATTGGCGTCCTAGCGGCGCCGCTTCGGCCAGGCTTCCGGGTTCAGTAAATTGGGCGGACGCCTGCCCGACAGCGCTGCACTCAGGTTCTTGCTCGCGAGCATGGCCATCGACGTGCGCGTTGCGCGCGTGGCGCTGCCGATATGGGGAACAAGAGCGACGTTGTCCACCTCAAGGAACCCCGGATTGAATTTCGGCTCGCCTTCGAACACGTCCAGGCCCGCCGCGGCGATGCGTCGTTCCTTGAGCGCCTGGACGAGTGCCGCATCGTCGATGATCCCGCCGCGCGCTGCATTGACGATCACTGCGGTCGGCTTCATGTGCGCGAGCTGCGCGGCGCCGATAAGATGGTGGACTTCCGGCGAATACGGCATGTTGAGGCTGATGAAATCGGATTCCTTGAGGAGCTTCTCCATGCTCACGTACTTCGCGCCCAGCTGCTTTTCGACCGCCTTCGGCACGCGCCTGCGGTTATGGTAGAGGATGCGCATCGAGAATCCCTTCGCGCGCCGCGCGATGGCCCGGCCGATGCGGCCCATGCCGATGATGCCGAGCGTCGCGTGGTGCACGTCGACGCCGAGGAACTGGTCGTTCTTCCAGCCCTTCCAGTTCCCGGCCCGCAGCCAGCGCTCGGCTTCGGCCACGCGCCGCGCCGCGGCCATGAGCAGCGCCCAGGTCATGTCTGCCGTCGTGTCGTCGAGTACGCCCGGCGTGTTGGTCGCGAGGATGCCCCGCTCGCTGCAGGCCGCGAGGTCGATGTTGTTGTAGCCGACTGCGATGTTGCACACGGCCTTCAGGCGCGGCGCCGCGTCCAGGGTCGCTGCGTCCACGCGGTCTGACCCGGTGGGAAGGACGCCGTCCTTGTCGGCGAGCCGGCGCCGGAATTCCTCGGTGCTCCAGGGCGCATCGTCCTTCTGGTTGTCTTCGACTTCGAAGCGCTCGCGCAGCTTCGCGATGACGTCGTCGAAAGTGGCGCGGGTGACGAGAATCTTGGGTTTCACGTCTTCTCCGGAACGCTATTCCTGCGGCAGGCCGGCTGCGCTGGCAGCAAAACGAAATATAAGGCGAATCTCCGGCAAAAGGAAAG
>VBDE01000421.1:1432-2764 GCA_005883665.1 Betaproteobacteria bacterium | reverse complement strand
ACCATGGATCCACAGTCGCGGCGTTTACTGAAGGTACAGATCGAGGACGGCATCGCAGCCGAAGAGATCTTCACCAAGCTGATGGGCGACGACGTCGAGCCCCGGCGGGTGTTCATCGAGCAGAACGCACTGGTCGCGCGGCTCGACGTTTGAGCGGGTACGGAGTTCTTACGCCGCTTGCTTGTTTCGAGGTGTCCGAGCACGGTTGGCAAGTCGCTTCGCGCGCGTTCTCGGCTTGCTTTCCGTTTTCGCCCTGGTTGGAGTCCTTTCGGCTTGCGCGTTCCTTCCTGGGGAGCGCGGCGTGGATTTCACCGCGCGAGGCGCGAACTCGAACCCCACGTTGCCATCGGCGGCACGCACTAGAAACGCTGAAAACGGTCTACCTTTGCGAGAAATGAACCGATGCAAGAGATCGGTCTTTCCAGTTGCAAGCAGTTTCTTTATTTCCTCGGGCTCAACGGGTCGCTGGAGAATCACGCGTCCGGAGCGAAAGTCGCAGCGCCGGGTGGGAAGGACGCTATTCTCACAGACGTATGCCATCGGTTGCTCGAACACGCGGCCGCCGCACTTCGGACAGGGACCGAGTGGAGTCAGACCTGAAAAATCCACTTTTTCCGCGGCGTCATCACCTGCCTGGCGCCCGAAGTCGAACTCCGCGCGCAGCTCGGGGGTCAGCCGCACCATTGCGGCGAACGGTTTTCCGACTCGGCTGCGGAACCCGGTCAGAGGGCCCACCGAGCGCTTAGCGATCAGAGTTTCGATCTCCTCGGGGGCGAACTCGCGGCTCGATACCACTTTCCAGATCGAAAAATCGCATTTCTGGCACTTGAACTTGCGATAGTTTTCCTGCACTGTACCGCCGCACTTCGGGCACGGAGTCTTCAGGGTGCGGAACACGGTATCGGGTATGTCCCCGCGCTTGATGCGGGAAACCATTTCCCGGGTGAGATCGACGATGTGCTCCATGAACTCGATGCGCGGCAGAGTCCCGTGCTCCATCTGCTTCAGCTTGAATTCCCAGTTACCGGTGAGCTCCGGGGAACACAACTCGTTGACGCCGAAATGGCGCAGCGCGAAAAGCAGTGAAGAAGCCTTGGGCGTTGGCTGAAGTTCGCGACCGGAGCGGTGGATGTAGTCTTCGTAGATCAGACCCTCGATGATCTGCGCACGGGTTGCCGGGGTACCCAGTCCCTTCTCGCTCATCGCTTCGCGCAGCTCCTCGTCCTCAACCAGTTTTCCGGCGCCTTCCATCGCCGACAGAAGCGTTGCCTCGGTGAAGCGCGCCGGCGGCTTCGTTTGGCTGGCGCGAACCTCCACCTCGCGCGCGCGTAC
>VBDE01000421.1:0-1417 GCA_005883665.1 Betaproteobacteria bacterium | reverse complement strand
CCTCGAGCCAGCCGGCTTGGGTCATCACTCTGCCCTCTGTCTTGAAAGCCTCGCCTTCGACGCGGGTGAGTCGGGTCGTAACGAGATACTCGGCTGCCGGGAAGAAAACGGCGAGAAAACGCTTCACGACCAAGTCATAGAGCTTCCTTTCCGCCTCGGACAGATGTCGCGGCAGCTGCATCGTAGGGATGATCGCGAAGTGGTCGGAAATCTTCTTGTTGTCGAACACGCGCCTATTCGGCTTGACCCAGCCGTTCCTGAGAATCTGGGCAGCGTGCCGCGCGTATCCCGAGGTTTTCTGCGCCGCAAAAGTGTCCAGCGCCTTCTTCACCGTACCGAGGTAGTCCTCGGGCAGCGCACGAGAATCCGTCCGCGGATAGGTGAGAGCCTTGTGCTTTTCGTACAATGCTTGTGCGAGCCCGAGCGTGGTCTTCGCCGAAAAGCCGAAGCGGCCGTTCGCTTCACGCTGCAGGCTCGTCAGGTCGTAGAGCAGAGGAGAAAGCTGCGATATCGGTTTCGCTTCCTCGGTGGCAACGCCCGACTTCCCGAGACACTTCTCGCGGATGGCTGCGGCCCGCTTCTCGTCCCACAGCCTCTCAGGCCTTGCTTCGCCGTCTTCTTTTGCCTTCTGGAAGCTTTCGTCGAACCAACGGCCAGCGTACTCGCCCTGCGCGGCGGCAAACGTCGCGTGGATTTCCCAATAGTCGCGCGCCTTGAAACTGCGTATGCGATCCTCGCGCTCGACGAGAATCGCGAGCGTCGGGGTCTGCACACGGCCGACCGTGGTCTTGTAAAAACCGCCTTCTTTCGAGTTGAAGGCTGTCATGGCGCGTGTGCCGTTGATGCCGATGAGCCAATCCGACTCGGAGCGGCACAGGGCAGCGTCGGCTAGAGGGAGCAACTCGCGGTCCTTACGGAGCTGCTCGAAACCTTCCTTAATGGAGCTTTGCGTCATCGATTGCAGCCACAAACGCTCGATGGGCTTCTTGTTGCTGGCGTGCCGAACGATATAGCGGAAAATCAACTCGCCTTCCCGACCCGCGTCGCAGGCGTTTATGACGCCGGTCAAGTCCTTACGTCGAAGCAACTTGACGAGGAGTTTGAGGCGTTCCTCAGTGCGCTCGATCGGCTTCAGATCGAAGTGTGGTGGGATCACAGGCAAGTGGGCAAAAGACCACTTGCCTCGTTTGACCTCCACGCCTTCGGGCGGAACGAGCTCGAGCAGATGGCCGATCGCGGACGAAAGCACGTAGTCCCGGTTTTCGTAGTAGTCGCCGTGGCGCGTAAAGCCACCCAAAGTGCGCGCGATGTCATTCGCCACTGAGGGCTTTTCGGCGATGATGAGTTTCTTGGCCACTGAGAAGAAGAGATTGCGAAAAGAACGGGCGACAGGATTCGAGGCCGTCGCCATGCGAAG
>VBDE01000130.1 GCA_005883665.1 Betaproteobacteria bacterium | reverse complement strand
CATCACCTCGATATTGCCCGAGATGAGATCGTTGATCGCCTGCGCGCTGCCTTTGTACGGCACGTGCACCATCTGCGTCCCGGTCATCGCCTTGAACAGCTCGCCGCCCAGGTGCCCCGTCGTGCCGTTCCCCGCCGAGCCGTTCGAGAGCTTCCCCGGGTTCTTCTTCGCGTAGTCGATCAGCTCCGCCACCGTGCGCACCGGCACGCCGTTGTTCACCGCGAGCATGTTGAACACCTGCACGCAGTTCGATACCAGCGTGAGGTCCTTCTCCACGTCGTAGGGCAGCGTGGGCAGCAGCGTGCGGTTGACCGCCAGCGATACGATGTTCCCGTAGCCCAGCGTGTACCCGTCCGGCGCCGCCTTCACGATGTCCATCGTCCCCGGTACGAACGACGCGCCGGGCTTGTTCTCGACCACGAACGCGACGCCCATCTGCGCGGAGAGCTGCTGCGTGAGGATCCGCATCAGCACATCCACCGAGCCGCCGGAAGCAGACGGAACGACGAAGCGGATGGGCTTTTCCGGGTAGGCGGCCTGCGCCGGCGCCGCGAATGCAGCAAGCAGGACAACGGCCAGGATCCGTGCTCTCATGCCTTATCCTAACGCCATGAAGGGAGAACCGTGCAGCCAGAATACCCTTCGCATCCAGTGCGTCAATCAAGCGACTGGATTCCCCCGATAGAACGTCCGGGCGGTACCATTACGCCTTTGCTTTCACCTCGAACCAAGACCTCAAATGGCCCAGCCGCTTCCCGGAATGAAACCCCGTCCCGACCAGGCGCTCTCGCTCAACATGAAGCTCCTCTCGCACCACGAGCTGCAGGGTTTCGGCGGAATCGGCGAGGGAATGGGCATGCAGCTCGCGCGCGACGGGCGCAGGATCCTGTGGCTCGCGCACGAATCCGCGCCGAAGAACTTCACCGCGGTGGACGTCACCGATCCGAAGAATCCCCGCGTGGTGGTGCAGACCGAGCTTCCGCATGCGAAGGTGCGCTCCAATTCTCTGGACGTGGTCGGCGACATCATGGCGGTCGCGTATCAGACCAGCGCCGTGAACGCCAAGCCCGCGGGCTTCGACCTCTTCGACATCAGCAAGCCGGAAAATCCGAAGCTGATTTCACATTTCGACGCGTCGGGTGCGCATTCGCGCGGCGTGCACGCCGTATGGTTCGTCGACGGGGAATACGTGCACATGGCATCGGGCGCGCCGGACTTCCAGCCGACGAACCCGGCGGATGACCAGTTCTACCGCATCGTCGACGTGCGCAAGCCCGCGAAGCCCGAAGAGGTGGGGCGCTGGTGGCTGCCCGGCACGCGCGTGGGCGACTCCACGCCTCCGCTTGCGCGCCATCCGAAGTTCGACTCGGGCTATCGCGCGCACAACACCAACGTCTTTCCCCAGCGGCCGGACCGCGCCTACGTCGGCTACATCTCGGGCGGCGCGGTGATCCTCGACATCGCCGACAAATCTCGACCAAAGCTTATTTCGCACTGGCGCTATTCGCCGCCTTACACCGGGTTCACCCATACGGTGTTGCCGCTTTTCGAGCGGGAACTCCTGATCGTGAGCGACGAGTGCGTCCAACCCGACGGGAAGGACTGGCCCAAGCTCGTGTGGGTGGTGGACGCGCGAGTCGAGTCGAACCCCGTGCCGATCAGCACCTTTCCCATGCCGCCCGTCGAGACGTTCACCAAGAACGGTGGACGCTTCGGCGCTCACAACCTGCACGAAAACCTCCCGGTGCCGGGCTCCTGGAAATCCGAGGACGTCATCGTGGGAACCTTCTTCGGCGGCGGCGTGCGCGCATTCGACGTGAGCAACCCCTACCAGCCGCAGGAAATCGCTTACTTCGTCCCTCCCGCCCCGAAGCTCTCGCGCGTGGGGTCGATCCAGCTGAACGACGTCTATGTCGACGACCGGCGGCTGGTCTACACCGTCGATCGTTTCGCCGGCGGCCTGTACGTCCTCGAGATGACCATTTGATCACCAGCCCGGCGCCGACGCGCGATTCGCTGGCGGGAAAACTCCCGGTCACCCTGATCACCGGTTTTCTCGGCAGCGGCAAGACGACATTGCTCCGCCGTCTGCTGCGCGATCCCGGCATGAACCGGGCAGCGGTCATCATCAACGAGTTCGGCGAGGTCGGCATCGACCACGAGCTCGTTGCCTCGTCCTCCGAGAGCATGACGCTGCTCTCCAACGGCTGCCTCTGCTGCACCGTGCGCACCGATCTGCAGGAAACGCTGCGTGAGCTCTTCATCAAGCGCCGCGCGGGCGAAGTGATCGACTTCGACCGAGTCTTCGTCGAGACCACCGGGCTTGCCGACCCGGTACCGGTGCTGCACACGCTGCAGACCGACGGAATGCTCGGCGCGCAGTACCGGCTCGATTGCGTGCTGACGCTCATCGACGCAGTGAACGGCCTGAAGAACCTCGACGACATGCCCGAAGCGGCGAAGCAGGCCGCAGTCGCCGACCGCATCGTCATCACCAAGAGCGACATCGCTGAGCGCGGCGCGGTTGCGGCACTCGAAGCGAGACTGGCGAGGATGAACCCCTACGCCGCGCGCAGCCTCGCGGTGAACGGCGAGCTGGATGTCGCCTTCCTGCGCGACGTCGGGCCGAGGAGCACGCGCGCAACGCCGCAGGACCTCGAGCGCTGGCTCGCACCCTCGGGCGAAGCGCGCGCCGAAGGCGCCTATCTCGGCGAGCGCGTGCGCCCCGGAGCGCACGACGCCTCGATCCGCTCGTTCTGCCTGTGGTTCGAAAAGCCCTTCACCTGGGACACGTTCTCTGCCGCGGTGCAGGTGCTGACCTCGCTGCGTGGATCCGACCTGCTGCGCGTGAAAGGCTTCGTCAACGTCGCGGGCGAACCCGGGCCGGTCCTCGTGCAGGGGGCACAGCACGTATTTCACCCGCCGGTCACGCTCGAAGCCTGGGCGGGCGAGGACCGGCGCTCGCGCATCGTGTTCATCACGCGCAATCTTTCGCGCGAATCGGTCGAAGCGCTCTTCGCCGCCGTGGGGACGCTCGCCGCGCCGCGCAGCTGATCAGCGGTGCGCGCCCTCAATTGCGCGAGCAACAGAGGGCGAGCTATGATCGGCTTCCGCCAAATCTCGTACTAGATCACTGGAACGCCCATGAACGCCAAGGAAAACCTTTCGCCGACCGTTCGTTCCGAAGCGCCGGTTGCGGGCCCCGAGCAAAAGGAAATCTGGGGCAGCGACGCCATCGCGGCGATACTGCGCACGCTCGACATTCCCTTTCTCGCGCTGAATCCGGGAGCGAGCTACCGCGGACTGCACGACAGCATCGTCAACTACCTCGGCAACACGCGCCCGCAGATGCTGCTCTGCCTGCACGAGGAATCGGCGGTAGCGATCGCGCAAGGCTACGCCAAAGCCTCCGACCGGATGATGGGCGCGGTGGTCCATTCCAACGTGGGGCTCATGCACGCGAGCATGGCGATCTTCAACGCCTGGTGCGACCGCATGCCTATGCTCGTTCTCGGCGCGACCGGTCCCTGGGACGCCGCGAAGCGCCGTCCCTGGATCGACTGGATCCACACCGCTTCCGACCAGGCCGCGCTCGTGCGCGACTACACCAAGTGGGACAACCAGCCGGCGTCGGTGCCGGCGGCGTACGAAGCGATCCTGCGCGCCGCTCAGATCGCCAATACCGCGCCGCGCGGACCGACCTATGTGAACCTCGACGCCGGCTTGCAGGAAGCGAAAATCGGCGCGCTTCCGCCGCTTCCCGACGCGAAGCGATACCGCGCGCCCGACCCGGTGCTGCCGGCGGAGCACCTCGTCGATGCGGCGGCGAAGCTTCTCTCGGGCGCGAAGCACCCGGTGATCCTCGCCGGGCGCGTCTCGAGAAGCGAATCGAACTGGAAAGAGCGCGTCGCGCTCGCCGAAAAGCTCCACGCGCGCGTCTTCACCGACATCAAGGTCGGCGCGGCGTTTCCGACCGATCACCCGCTGCACGCCGCTCCGCCCGCGACCTTCCTTTCGCCCGACACGGCGAAATTGCTGCGCGAGGCCGACGTCGTGCTGTCGCTCGACTGGGTCGATCTCGCTGGCGCGCTGAAAGCGGCCTGGGGCGCGGACCCGGTGGGCGCGAAGGTGATCCAGATCTCGCCCGACGCGCACATCCACCGCGGCTGGAGCACGGATTACCAGGGCCTGCCGGCGGTAGACGTCTACATGATGTGCGAGCCCGACGCCGTGGTTCCGCTGCTCCTCGATGCCGTCAAGCCGCGCCCGGGCGCGATCGCGGCGAAGCCCGCGCCGTTGCCCGACGCCGCGCCCGACGTCGTATCGATTCGCACACTCGCCGATGCCCTGAATGTCGCTACAAAAGACGTGGACGTCTGCATCACGCGGCTGCCGCTCGGCTGGAACGGCGCCTACCGCCACTTCCGCAATCCGCTCGATTACATCGGCTCGGAGGGCGGCGGTGGAGTCGGCGCGGGGCCCGGCATCACCGTGGGCGCGGCGCTGGCGCTGAAGGACAGCGGCCGGCTCCCGGTCGCGATCATGGGCGACGGCGATTTCCTGATGGGCGCGACCGCGCTGTGGACCGCCGCGCATTACGGCATTCCCTGTCTCATCCTCGTCGCCAACAACCGCTCCTTCTTCAACGACGAGCTGCACCAGGAGCGCGTCGCGAAGGAGCGCTCTCGCCCGGTGGAGAACCGCTGGATCGGCCAGCGCATCAGCGGCCCGGACATCGACATCGCGATGATGGCGCGCGCGCAGGGCGCGGAAGGCATCGGCCCGGTCGCGAAAGCGTCGGAGCTCGCGCCCGCGATCGAGAAAGGAATCCAGGCCGCGCGGAAGGGAGCGGTGTGCGTCGTCGACGTTCGCGTCGCCCCTGGCTACGACACCAACATCAGCGGCTCGGGCGCGAGCCAGAAGCGCTGAGCCGATCGAACGGGGGAAGAGATGCCGGCCGCGCGAACTCTGATTGCACTGGCAGCTGGCGCTGTCCTCGCGCTGGTCGCGGGCGAATCCACGGCCCAGAGCGGCGCCTGGCCGAGCCGGCCGATACGCTTCGTCGTGCCCTTGCCGCCGGGCGGGTCCCCCGACTCGGGAGGCAACATCGCGCGCGAGTTCGTCGCGAAGCAGCCCGCTGACGGCTACACCATCCTCATGTCCGAGTCCTCGCACGTCATGGCAGCAGGCATCGGAGCCAAGCTTCCGTATGATCCGGTCAAGGATTTCCAGCCGATATCGCTTGCCGCGACGATCCCGTTCGGGCTCACAGTGAACGCAAGCACGCCGGTGCGCTCGTTGAAGGAGTTTCTCGACTTCGCAAAATCGGCGCCGCGGCCCCTGACTTACGGCACCGCGGGGGTCGGCGCGCCCCACCACTTGGCGGCCGAGCTGCTGCGTGCGATGACCGGAATCAACGTCGTGCACGTGCCCTACAAGGGATCGGCCGGGATCATCCCTGCGCTTCTGAGCGGCGAGATCGATTTCTCGATCGCAGCCGTCAATTCGCTCCTGCCTCATTTCAGGTCAGGAAAGCTGCGCCCGATCGCGATGGCGGGCTCCTCGCGCACCGCGATCCTGCCCGACGTTCCGACGATCGCCGAAGCGGGCCCGCTGGCCGGCTATACCGTGGACGTCTGGCTAGGGGTCATGGCGCCCGCTGGAACGCCGCGATCCATCATCGATCGCCTGAACGGCGAGATCAACCGCGTGGTACGCGATCCGCAGATCGTCAAAGAAAGACTGAATACGGTCGGTCTCGAAGCGGTCGGAACGACGCCTGAGCAGCTGCTCGAGGTGATGAAGACCGATCTCGGGAAGTACGCGAAGCTCGCCCGCGAGGCCCAGATCAAACCGGAGTGAGCTTCGCGTTCAGGCGAGCCGGGAGAACGTTACGCCGCGGCTGCCTTGCCGCGGTTCGTCTCGAAGCCCGGCTCGCTCCCGAGGAGCGCCGCAGGCTTCTTCAGATTCTCCTGCCAGAGCAGCGACTCCATGAAGATATTGAGCGGCTGATCTTGGACGGTCAGCTCGTATACGTAATCGTCATACGAAGCGTGGTTGTGCACCGCCCAACCCGGGGCGGAGAGCATGAGATCTCCCGCGGCCCATTCATAGCGATTGCCCGCGACCGTCGAGTAACCCTTGCCGTGGAAATAGTAGTTGATCGCCGCGGAAACATGGCGGTGGGGCCGGTCCACGATCTTCGGTGGGCGAATCGTCATGGTGGCGAAGAAATTCGGCGTGATGCCGTTCGTGCGGCCCGTGACGGGGTTGTACATCATGTAGAGCCTGCGCCCGGCGTACTCTTTCCCGAGCGCCTCGAGCTTGTCGAGCTCGCGTTTTACTTCCCTCCAGGGGAAGTGCAGAGGCTTCGACACCACCGCTTCCGGATTGATGAGGATCTCGTACGGCATGAGCATGCCGCCGTCCGCGCCGACCCGGATCATCCCATAGGGACTCTTGCGGCGGGGATCGCCAAACCGCTCTCTCTCCTCCCCGTCGTCCACCGGATGCAGCTCGGCGGCCGGCTCGTCCTCCGGAAGATAGACCTGCATGTGCTGAAGGAGGGGCACGTTCGAATAGGTGAGGCGCACCTGAAGATCCTTGCCATCGTTGACGTGACGGTAGACTGCGTAGGACGGATGGTTCCACACGTCGAATCGCTCGAAGGCGATGCGCTTCCCCGCGACCAGCGTATGGCCGGAACCACGAATGCAGAAATTGACCTCGGTGGCGTTGTGGCGGAACGCCGCCGTCTTCTCGCCCGGCTTCAGGACCGAGAGCCTGACTTGGATGCCGGGGGCAAAGCCCGGCGCATTGGCCTCGGCGAGCGGATGCACGATCAGCGATTCGCGCCGGCCGTTCCCAGGCGGGGGCAGGCCCGCCAGCCGCTCGATTTCCGCATCGATCTCGCGCTTGGTGACGACGATAGGCGTCCAATACAGGTTCTCGTCCCGCGCGCGCTGACCGGAGCGGTCGGAGAAGCGACCCTGCACGTCCTGAAAATCCTTCGTGAACTCGCTCATGGAACCTCCTCGGCCGAGGAACAGATCGTACTCCCTAGACGGGGTTTTTGGCTCTCGCCCCCGCCAGCCGCGGCTTCGTCTTCCTCGGCTGGGCGATTGCGCGGCCCGCGCCACGCGCCCTCGCCCGCTTCAGCAATTCCGCGCCGAGAGCGAGATCGGAAATGCCCATTCCCATCGCTTTGAAGAGCGACACGTCATCCGCGCCCGAGCGCCGGCGGCCTGAGGCGATGAGCCCGGAGAGCGGCATCACTTCCTCCCATCCCGACGAAGCGTATCGAGTCATGAATTCGCGCGACAGCTGCTGCACGCCTGGAAGATTGTCCACGGCGACCAGCGTTGCGCGCGCAAAGACGTCCTGCGCGAATTCCTCCCGGTCCGGCGCGATCGCGCCCACGGCATTCAGGTGAGCGCCTCTTTCGAGCATGGCGGCAGTGAGGAAAGGCTGCGCCGCCCGTGTCACCAGCGTCACGATATGCGCTCCCCTGCATGCCTCGCTCACCGAGGCGCAGCTCGCCGTTTCAAGACCGAACTCCCCGCGCGCCTTCCCGGCGAACGCCTGGCGCGACTCTGTGCGCGGACTGTAGATCTGCAGCCGCTCGATGGGCCGCACCGCGAGTATCGCGCCGAGCTGGGCGAGCGCCTGTTTGCCTGTCCCGACGATCGCCATCACCTTGGCGTCCTGCCTCGCCATCCAGTCGGAGGCCACACCCGAGATGCCGCCGGTGCGCAAGTTGCCCAGCGCGAACGCCTCGACCACTGCGACCAGGGACCCGTCTTCGGCGCTCCAGAGCAACAACAGCGGGCAGGTGCCGCCCTGCGTGTGCGTCCACGTTTTGGTGCCCACCAGATTCCCGAGCTTGCCGCCGATCGCGTGCAGGTTGTTGTTTCCGTATTGCAGCAGGGTCTTCGTCATGTTCTGCGCCTCGCCGCTCGCTTCCTCGCGCAACGCGGCCTCGAGAGCGACGATCGCGTCCTTCAAGTCCATCAACTGGACGACTTCGGCCTCGGTGATCCAGATCGCGTCGGCGCCCATTGTCAGACTTTGAACGAGGTCAACACCTGTTTGGGAAACAATTCCTCGAGCTCGATGCGCCTGTGGCACACCCCCTGTTCGAATGCGAAATCGACGAAGGCCTGAAGCGTGCTGCGGTTCTTCTCCAGCCCGTAGGGCCAGATATCCTCCCCGAACAGGGCTTTCATGCGCTCGGTGTAGGGCGCAAGCCACGCGAGCGGCGCGTGCGAAGCGGTGATGTCGGAGAGCCGTTCGACCGAGCGGCGCTTCGCTTCCTCGAATGCCTTGTAGAGATTCATCGCGAGCCAGGGGTGGCGCTCGAGCACTTCGGTCTTGATCACGATCACGTGCATGATGGGAAAGATCCCGGTCTCCCTGAAATAGGCCGCTTCGACCGCTTCGTAGTCTGGAAACAGCCGCCGGATCCCACGACTGAAGCCGCGCGGGGGCCGTGCGGAAAGTACCGCATCGATATCCCCTGCAAGCAGCAGGTCGTTCAGAGAATGCTGGGGCTCCGGGCGGAGCCGTACTCCCTCGGGCAGCTTCAGCTTCACCTTCTCCACGCGTCCCGCTTCGTTCACGCCCGCCTGGACCCACTCCACCCGCCGTCTGTGCCCACTCCGGAACCCCGATACGCTTGCCCTTCAGCTGCTCCGGACGGTCGATCTCGCCGCCTTCGCGCACGTAGATCATCGATTGCCGGAACGCGCGCGACGGAAACACGGGTATCGCGGCGATGCCGTTGTCCTCCTGCGAGCGCAAGGACACGTACTTGCCCATGGACATTTCCGACACTTCCCATTCCCGGAAAAAGCTGAAGCGAAAGAACGCTTCCTCCGGCGGCAGGTTGAGCACGTTGAGGCTCACTCCTTGAACGGGCACTTGGCCGGTGGCGATATCGCGCGTGTGCTCGTAGTCGCCGATCGCGAGCGTCAGAGACAGTCTTCCCACGACTTCGCTATTCCTTGAGCAGCACCGCGCCGTTTTCGATTTTCACGGCGTAGGTGCGAATGTCCTCGGTGCAGGGGACGCCCACCGCCCTGCCGGTCGCGATTTGAAACTTCCCCTGGTGCAGCGGGCATTCGATCTCCTCGCCCTCGATGAAGCCGTCCGCGAGGCTCGCCTGTCCGTGAGTGCAGGTGTCGTGCGTGGCGAAAATTTTCCCGCCTAGGTTGTACAGGCACACCGGCTCCACGCCGAGATTGACTAGCAGCGTCCCGTCCTCCGGAACATCGGAGGCGTTCGCGACTTTGATCCAGTTCTCGCTCATGTCAAAGGGGATAGATCAGGCTGTTCGGGACGAGGAGACTGTCGAAGATGCAGAGCTTTTCCTTGAATTTTAACCTGCCTCCCTCCGCAAGGAGTTTGTCGCGATATTGTCCGGTGTTGAAAACGCGGGTGAACTCGTCCTGCAGCGTCTCGAGCGCGACATAGTTCGCGCGTACCTCGAGCACCCCTTCCTTCCAGCCTAGGACACGGAGCCCGCTCACCATGCGGCGCATGTAGCGCGGCGCGTACACCGTGGTCTTGCGGATTGCGGTCACCCGGTCGGCGAGATACCCCTTGCTCTCGCAAAGCCAGGTCGCGAGCGGTAGCCCGCGCTCGAAGTTCTCGCGTGGAACGATCTTGTAGAGACATTGATCGACGAAGAATTCCGGCCATTCCTCGAAGCGCTCCTCGTCGAGGCAGGCGGTGTACGCGGCATAGAGCTCTTCCAGCTCCAGGCGCAGATCCCGGGAATTCAGGGTCAGATAGCGCTCCGCTGTACTCACGTCACGGAAAAGAACGAACGTTCGATTTCTAGGATCTTACTGATGAATAACAAATTGCTAGACCTCCATAACCTGGCGGTAATAGGCGTAAAAGGCGCGGATCA
>VBDE01000129.1 GCA_005883665.1 Betaproteobacteria bacterium | reverse complement strand
AATTTCTCTTCGAGCAAGGGAATGCCTTCGTTGCGGCGGCGGCGATGGCCGAGGGGATATTCTACCGCCACCTTGCGCGTCTTGGTTCCGTCTTTGAAGAAAATCTGAAGCTGGTTCGCGATCGAGCGTTTCCGGGGATCGAGATAATCGCGCGAGTAGCGTTTATTCTCGATGCACACCATCTTGGCGCGCAGCGCGTCGATGCGCGGGTCCCGGGCGACGCCGTCTTCGTAGTCAGGGGCGGTGAGATTGCCTTTGATCAAGCCGATGGCAACCATGTACTGAATGCAGTGATCGCGGTCCGCCGGGTTGTTCAAAGGGCCTTTCTTGTCGATGATGCGGATCGCGGACTCGTGCGTGACGATCTCGATCTTCTTGATATCCGCGAGCCTGCCCTTCACCTCCGGGTGCAGCTCCACCGCGGCCTCCACCGCGGTCTGCGCGTGGAACTCCGCCGGAAAGGAGATCTTGAACAGCACGTTCTCCATCACGTAGGAGCCGTAGCGCCGCGGAAACCGGAAAGGCTTGCCGCGAAAGAGCACGTCGTAGAAGCCCCAGGTCTTGGCGGTGAGCACCGACGGATAGCCCATCTCTCCGGTCTTGGCGATCAGGGCGAGGCGCACGGCCCGCGATGTCGCATCGCCCGCGGCCCAGGATTTGCGCGAGCCGGTGTTGGGAGCGTGGCGGTAAGTCCTCAGGCTGTGGCCGTCCACCCAGGCATGGGAGACGGCGTTGATGATCGCTTCGCGCGAAAGGCCGAGAAGGTTCGAGACGACCGCGGTGGAGGCGACCTTCACCAGCACCACGTGATCGAGACCGACGCGGTTGAAGCTGTTCTGGAGCGCGATCACTCCCTGGATCTCGTGCGCCTTGATCATCGCGGTGAGCACGTCGCGCATGACGAGGGGCGCGCCGTTGCGGGAAAGCCAGTCGGCGACCGCGAGAATTCCGCCGAGATTGTCCGAGGGGTGGCCCCACTCCGCCGCGAGCCAGGTGTCGTTGAAGTCCAGCCACCGGATCATCGCCCCGATGTTGAAGGCCGCCTGCACCGGATCGAGCTCGAAGCGCGTGCCGGGGACGCGCGCGCCCTTCTCGACCGCGGTTCCCGGAACGAGGGGCCCGAGGAGCTTGGTGCACGCGGGATACTCGAGCGCCTCCAGGCCGCAGCCGAGCGTATCCATCAAGCACAGCCGTGCGGTGTCGTACGCTTCCGCGCCTCCTATCTCGGACTTGCTGGCGTAATCGGCGATGTCGACGAGGACCCTGTCCGGTCTGGGACGGACATTGGAAACGGGTGCTGACATCAATACTCTTTTTTGGGCGCGTCCCCTTCGCTCTGCGCGGGCTCAGGCGGTGCCCCCAGGTCGATGACGGGCGGAGCGCTTTGCTCATCGGCCGGGGCGAGCGGTATCACCGCGCTCGGCACGCCCGACGGCGGGAGCCGCAGGCAGCGATAGTCGCTTTTCGAATCCGCGAACCGCAGGCCCATCGCGGGCGTGCGCTGCTTCGCGCTGCCGTCGGGGCGGATCATGAATTCCTGGCCTTGCGCCGGCTTGACCTTCCACCAGCCGCCCTGGTCGGCCGCGATTTCGGAGCGCCCGTAGATTTCGCGCGCGAACCCGTCCACCTCGATCGTGACCTGCGACGGGTCTCCATCCGTGTCGGCGACGTAGAGAATGGGGGGCTTGTGCGGGCGAAGCGCCGGCGGGGCAGGCGCCGAACACCGCGGCGAGGAACGCGAGCCTCGATAACTTCATGACGGTCTCCTCATCATGTTACCTGCGCTCCTTGAGCGGTACCCATTTCCGGTCTTCGGGGCCGGTGTAAACGGCGCCCGGACGGATGATTTTACCGTCGATTCGCTGCTCGATGATGTGCGCCGACCAGCCCGAGGTGCGCGAGATGACGAAAATCGGGGTGAACATCGCGGTGGGCACGCCCATCATGTGATAAGAGACCGCACTATACCAGTCCAGATTGGCGAACATCTTCTTTTCCCGCCACATCACCTGCTCGATCCGCTCTGCGATGTCGAAGAGCTTCATGATCTTTTGGGTCTTCGACAGGCGCCGGGCGACTTCCTTGATCACCTTGTTGCGCGGATCCCCCGTCGTGTAGACGGGGTGACCGAAGCCGATGACGATCTCCTTGCCCCGCAGCCTGCGCATGATGTCGGCTTCGGCCTCGCCGGGATCGTCGTAGCGCGACAAGACCTCGAAAGCGAACTCGTTCGCGCCGCCGTGCTTGGGGCCGCGCAGCGCGCCGATGCCTCCGCAGATCGCCGAGTAGATGTCCGATCCGGTGCCGGCGATGACTCGGGCAGTGAAGGTCGAGGCGTTGAACTCGTGCTCCGCGTAGAGGATGAGCGAGGTATGCATCTCGCGCACCCAATCGGCCGAGGGTGGCTTGCCGTGCAGCAGGTGCAGCAGGTGCCCGCCGATCGAATCGTCGTCGGTCTCGACCTCGATGCGCTTGCGAGCGCGGCTGAAGTGGTGCCAGTAGAGCAGCATCGAGCCGAGCGACGCCATAAGCCGGTCGGCGATGTCTTTTGCGCGGGCGAGGGGATGGTCGTCCTTTTCAGGCTCCACGGTGCCGAGCGCCGACACCCCGGTGCGCATCACGTCCATCGGGTGCGCCGAGGCCGGCACTAGGCGGCGAGCTGCGCCGCGCCGGGCAGCTTTTCATGGACGAGGAGATAGGCGACTTCCTCGAACTCGGCGCGGTCGGCGAAATCGAGGATGTCGTAGCCGCGGTAATGCAGATCGTTGCCGCTGCGGCCGACCGTGCACAGCGCGGTGTTGCCGGCCGGAACTCCGGAGAGCGCAACCGACTTCTTGGGCTTCGGTGCCGCTGCGCCCTCGCTCATCGCGTTTTCTCTTTGGCGAACAGCTGGTCGAGCTTGCGCTCGTAGGCGAGATAGTCGAGGGTCTCGTAGAGATCGGCGCGCGTCTGCATCAGGTCGATGACGCTCTTCTGCGTTCCTTCCTTGCGGATCGCATTGTAGACCTTGAGGGCCGCCGCGTTCATGGCGCGGAACGCCGAAAGGGGATAGAGCGCGATCGAGACACCGGCCGAGCGCAGCTCCTGCAGCGTGAAAAGCGGCGTCGCGCCGAACTCGGTGATGTTGGCGAGCACCGGCACTTTCACCGCCTCGACGAACTTGCGGTACATGGAGAGCTCAGGTATAGCCTCGGGAAAAACAGCATCGGCGCCGGCTTCCACGCAGGCGAGCGCGCGCTCGATCGCGCGCTCCAGGCCCTCGACCGCCAGCGCGTCGGTGCGCGCCATGACCACGAAGTCCGGATCGGTCTTCGCATCCACCGCCGCCTTGATCCGGTCGACCATTTCCTCCTTCGACACGAGCTCTTTTCCGGGCCGGTGCCCGCAGCGCTTGGCGCCGACCTGGTCTTCGATGTGCATCGCCGCGGCGCCCGACTTGATCAGCGACTTGACGGTGCGCGCGATGTTGAAGGCGCTCGCGCCGAAACCGGTATCGACGTCGACCAGCAGCGGGAGGGAGCAGACGTCGGTTATGCGGCGCGCGTCGATCAGCACGTCCTCGAGATTGCTGATGCCCAGATCGGGGAGCCCGAGCGAGCCCGCTGCGACTCCTCCGCCCGAGAGATAGACGGACTTGTAGCCGGTGCGCTCGGCGAGGCGCGCGTGATAGGCATTGATCGCGCCCACGCATTGCAGCGGCTTTTCCGCTTTCATCGCGTCGCGGAACCGGGCTCCGGCTGGCATAGGGCTCATTTTAGCTCGCTGCGGGCGGCGGACCACCATCGTGCGGGCCCTGCCTTCCTAGCCGAGCAGTGGCCGGATGCTGTCGCGCTCCTCGTGCAGTTCCTTCAGTGTCGCGTCCATCCTGGCGCGGCTGAATCCGCTCACCTGTATGCCCTTGACGATCTTGTACTTGCCGCTCTCGCAGGTGACCGGATAGCCATAGATCACGCCTTCCGGAATTCCGTAGCTGCCGTCCGAAGGGACCCCCATGCTGACCCAGGTGCCCGCACGCGTGCCGTGGACCCAGTCGCGCATGTGGTCCATTGCGGCGTTCGCCGCGCTTGCCGCAGAGGACAGCCCGCGGGCCTCGATGATCGCGGCGCCGCGCTTTTGCACCGTCGGGATGAAAATCTTCTCGAGCCACTCCATGTCGTTGATCATCGGCCAGACCTTCTGGCCGCCGCACTCGGCCTGGAACACGTCGGGGTACTGGGTCGCCGAGTGGTTTCCCCAGATCGTGACCTTGCGGATCGAGCTCAACGGTTTGCCGATTTTTTGCGCGATCTGGCTGACGGCGCGATTGTGGTCCAGGCGCATCATCGCGGTGAACTGCGCAGGCTTCAGGCCCGGCGCATTCCTCATGGCGATGAGGCAATTGGTGTTGGCGGGGTTGCCGACCACCAGCACCTTGACCTTGCGGCTCGCGACCGCGGCGAGCGCCTTGCCCTGCGGCGCGAAGATCCTGCCGTTCGCTTCGAGCAGGTCCTTGCGCTCCATTCCCGGACCGCGCGGACGGGCGCCGACGAGGAGCGCGATTTCGACGTCCTTGAATGCGACCATCGGGTCGGCGGTGGGGACCATGCCGTGCAAGAGCGGGAAGGCGCAGTCGTCGAGCTCCATCATCACGCCCTTCAGCGCCTTCTGCGCCTTCTCGTCGGGAATCTCGAGCATCTGCAGGATTACCGGCTGGGTCTTCCCGAGCATTTCACCGCTCGCGATGCGGAAAAGCAGGCTGTAGCCGATCTGGCCGGCGGCGCCCGTCACTGCGACACGAATGGGTTTGCTGGACATGAAAAGACTCTCGCTGGAGAAGGCCCGAATATATCCGGCCTGGCGCTTTTGCGCAGGACAGGCGCGAGTCGAAGCCTGCTATAATCTTGACTCCCGTCAAGATTCCAAATCAGCCCAAGCGTTGCGGAAGGATTGCTTTACATGCCTGATCTGACGGCGAAAAAAAAGCGTCCCCTCTGGTATAACCTCAGTCCTCTCAATCTCCCCGTCCCGGGTCTGGTTTCGATTTTCCACCGCATCAGCGGCTTGGCCCTTTTCCTCGGCTTGCTCGCGTTTCTGTTCCTCCTCGACTCGAGTCTCTCGTCCGAAAGCGGCTTCGCGCGCGCGGCTGGGTACCTTCGCGACCCGATCTGGAAGCTCGGACTGATCGTCTCTCTGTGGGCGCTTCTCCACCACCTGTGCGCGGGCGTGCGGCACCTGCTTCTCGATATCGACGTCGGCGTGGGGCTCGAGTCAGCCAGGCGGAGCGCTTTCGCGGTTTTCGTCGTCAGCCTCGCGCTGACCGCTTTCATCGGAGTCAGGTTGTGGTGAATCGCATCATCGTCGGCGCGCATTACGGACTGAAGGACTGGCTAGCCCAGCGCGTCACCGCCCTGGTGATGATCGCTTATACGGTGATTTTCCTTGTCGCGCTGGGACGCGGGACCGTCAGCTACGCGTCGTGGAAGGCCTTGTTTGCTCAAGAGTGGATGCGCTTCGCGACCTTCCTCTTCGTCGCGAGCGTGCTGATTCACGCGTGGGTCGGGGTGCGAAATATCTGGATGGATTACATCAAGCACACTGGGCTGCGCCTTGCGCTCCAGGTCGCGACCGTCCTCTGGCTCGCCGGCTGCGCCGGCTGGGCGATGCAGATTCTCTGGAGAGCGTGAGCGTGGCCGTCGCAAAGCGCAGTTTCGACGCGGTCGTGGTCGGGGCGGGCGGTGCCGGCCTGCGCGCCGCGCTGCAGTTGTCGGAAGCGGGCTTGAGCGTCGCAGTGCTTTCCAAGGTATTCCCGACGCGCTCGCACACGGTGGCGGCGCAGGGCGGGATCGGCGCGGCGCTCGGCAACATGGGCGAGGACTCGTGGCTGTGGCACATGTACGATACGGTGAAGGGCTCGGACTGGCTCGGCGACCAGGACGCGATCGAATTCATGGTGCGCGAAGCGCCCAAGCTCGTGTACGAGCTCGAGCACTTCGGCATGCCGTTCGACCGCAACGAGAACGGCACGGTATACCAGCGGCCCTTCGGCGGCCATTCGCAGAACTTCGGCGAACGGCCGGTGCAGCGCTCCTGCTGCGCCGCGGACCGCACCGGCCACGCGATGCTGCATACCCTCTATCAGAGAAACGTCCGGGCCCGCACTCAGTTTTTCGTCGAGTGGATGGCGCTCGATCTCATTAGAGACGCAAGCGGCCAGGTGCTGGGCGTGACTGCGCTCGAGATGGAAACCGGCGAAGTGATGATCCTGCACGCGCGCGCGACGCTTTTCGCGACCGGCGGGGCGGGGCGGATCTTCTCCTCCACGACCAACGCGTACATCTGCACCGGGGACGGCCTCGGCATGGCGGCGCGTGCCGGCATCCCTCTCGAAGACATGGAGTTCTGGCAGTTTCACCCGACGGGTGTCGCGGGCGCAGGCGTCCTGATCACCGAAGGCGTGCGCGGGGAGGGCGGCTACCTGCTCAACAAGGGCGGCGAGCGCTTCATGGAGCGCTATGCGCCGAATCTGAAGGACCTCGCTTCGCGCGACGTCGTCTCGCGCGCCATGGCGACCGAGATCAAGGAAGGGCGCGGCGCCGGGCCGCACGGCGACTACCTGCTGCTGAAACTCGACCATCTCGGCCCGGAGGTCATCGAGAAGCGACTGCCGGGGATCCGCGAGATCGCGAAGAAGTTCGCCGACGTCGACCCAGTGAAGGATCCGATCCCGGTGGTTCCGACGGTGCACTACATGATGGGAGGGATACCGACGAACTATCGTGGCGAGGTCGTCGTTCCGCGTGGCAGCGACGCCGAGGCGACGGTGCCGGGCTTCTACGCGGCGGGCGAGTGCGCCTGTGCTTCGGTCCACGGCGCGAACCGCCTCGGAACGAATTCGCTCACCGACCTGCTCGTCTTCGGCAAGGCGGCTGCGGAATCGATCATCAAATTCCTGCAGGAGAATCCGGGACACAAGGACTTGCCCAAGGACGCGGCCGAGCGGACCCGGGCGCGTCTCGCGCGGCTCGACGGCCAGACGAACGGCGAGTCGGTCGCCGAGGTCGGCACGGAGATCCGCCGCACCATGCAGGCGCACTGCGGCGTGTTCCGCTTTCCGGACATGCTCGCCAAGGGCGTGAAGAAAATCCGGGAGATCGCCGACCGCGCGAGCCGCACCCAGGTCAAGGACAAGAGCCGCGTGTTCAATACCGCGCGGATCGAGGCCCTGGAGCTCGACAACTTGATCGAGGCGGCGCGCGCCTCGATGGTCTCCGCGGAGGCGCGGCGCGAGTCGCGCGGCGCGCACGACCGCGCCGACCATCACAGCCGCGACGATTCGAACTGGCTCAAGCACACGCTCTGGTACAAGGACGGCGACCGGCTGGAATACAAGCCGGTGCACATGACGCCGCTGACCGCTCGGACCATCGAGCCGAAGGTGCGGACCTACTGACCACGCGAACTGGAGGAAGCGATGCGTTTCAGGATCTTCCGGTACGACCCGGACAAGGACGAAAAGCCCGCGATGCGGGACTACGATGTCGCGCTCGATCCGCACGACCGCATGCTGCTCGATGCGCTGGTGCGCATCAAGGAGCAGGACGACAGCTTGAGCTTGCGGCGCTCCTGCCGCGAAGGCGTGTGCGGCTCGGACGCCATGAACATCAACGGCAAGAACGGGCTCGCATGCGTCACCAAGCTCTCCGACTTGAAGGAGCCCGTCGAACTTCGGCCCCTGCCGGGGCTGCCGGTGATCCGCGACCTGATCGTCGACATGACCCAGTTCTTCAAGCAATACCACTCGATCAAGCCCTACCTGATCAACGAAGACCCTCCGCCGGAAAAGGAGCGGCTGCAGTCCCCCGAGGAGCGCGAGGAGCTCGACGGCCTCTATGAATGCATCCTGTGCGCGTGCTGCTCGACCTCCTGCCCGTCGTTCTGGTGGAATCCGGACAAGTTCGTGGGCCCGGCCGGCCTGCTGCAGGCGTATCGGTTCATCGCCGACAGCCGCGACCAGGCTACGGCTGAGCGGCTCGACGACCTCGAGGACCCTTATCGCCTGTTCCGCTGTCATACCATCATGAACTGCGTGGATGCCTGCCCGAAGAACCTCAACCCGACCCGGGCAATCGGCAAGATCAAGGAACTGATGGTGAAGCGCT
>VBDE01000128.1:1265-6460 GCA_005883665.1 Betaproteobacteria bacterium | reverse complement strand
TCCTCGGCATCGAGCACGAGGGGCGCGTTCGAATCGTTTGACTTTGGATTGCGCGACACCGCGAGACGGGAGCGAACGCGTGCGTGATCCTCGAACAACTCGACGTCGAGATCGACGGTCTCGACCAGAAAGGCGGGCGGCGCGTAGTCCTCGAGGCGAATCGGAAGGGGCGTGGGATCACGCATCGGTGCTGCTTTCTATGCCTCTGGAAGCGGGATGAGCTCGTCGTCCCCTGGAACCCGCGGGAAGCGCCGCTCGCGCCAGCGAAGCTTCGCCTCTTCCAGTAACTCGCGCGAGCTCGCGACGAAGTTCCACCAGATCATGCGCTCGCCGTCCATTTTTTCCCCGCCGATCAGCATCAGGCGCGCGCGCGTCAGCGCCTTCACCTCCACCGGCTCGCGATGCGCGATGACCGCCATGTGCTGCGGCGGGAGAGGCGTCCCGGCCACCGTCACGTCCCCCTCGAGAGCGTATACGGCCCGCTCTTCGTGCTCGGCCTCGAGCTCGAAGGCGCGGCCGGCGTCGATCTCGACTCCGACGAAGAGGGTTTGGGTAAACACGGGTGCGGGTGAGCGTTTCCCGAAGGCGCTGCCCGCGACGACACGCAATTCCAAGCCGGGAGCGGAAATCCGCGGCAGCGTCGCCTTGGGGTGATGGCTGAACGCGGGATCGGCGAGCTCGTTCTTTTTCGGGAGCGCGACCCAAGTTTGCAGGCCCTGCAGGCGCGCGCCCGCGCGACGCTGCTCCGGCGCGGTGCGCTCCGAATGAACGATGCCGTGCCCAGCGGTCATCCAGTTGACATCGCCCGGTGCGATCGCCTGCACGGTGCCGAGGCTGTCACGGTGCAGGATTTCGCCCTCGAACAAATAGGTGACCGTCGCCAGGCCTATGTGCGGATGCGGGCGCACGTCGATTCCGGCGCCGGGCGCGAAATCCGCAGGACCCATGTGATCGAAAAAGATGAACGGACCGACCATGCGGTGCGGCATCCCGGGGAGCACTCTCCGCACCGAAAACCCGCCGAGGTCGCGGGTGTGGGGTTTAAGCAGAAAAAGGGCGCTTGCGCTCATAAGGAGCCGCGGACGAAGCGGCGATGATACGCTTCTCGGCACCGGAGCGCGTGTTCGCTTCAGACGAGGCGGCGATTTTCCCTCAACATCTTCTCGCACTCCTCGGCCGTCGTCGGAATCGAGAAGTAATAGCCTTGGATCTCGTCGCAGCCGTTCGCGGCGAGGAGCTCGAGTTGCTCCTGCGTTTCCACGCCCTCGGCCACGACTTTCAGTTTGAGGCTGTGCGCGAGGCCGATGATCGCGAGCGTGATCATGGCGTCCTCGGGGTCGGTGGTGATGTCGCGAATGAAGGAGTGGTCGATCTTGAGCGCATCGATCGGGAAACGCTTCAGGTATGCGAGGCTCGAGTAGCCCGTCCCGAAATCGTCCACCGAGATCCTCACACCCGAGTCTTTCAGCCCGCGAAGCGTGCGCGCAGCGCCCTCCGGATCGCTCATCAGCAGGGACTCGGTGAGCTCGAACTGGACGAGCGACGGTTCGATGCCCGCTTCCCGCAGGATGTGCCGCACGATGGACTCGAAATCCTTTTGCTGGAACTGGCGCGCGGAGAGGTTCACAGTCACGGGCTTTACCGCGTGCCCGTCCCGCTGCCATGCCTGAATCTGCGCGCACACTTCTCGCAACACCCTTTCGCCCACCGGCACGATCAGGCCCGTGTCCTCCAGGACGGAAACGAATTCCCCCGGCAGGACCAGACCCTTCTCGGGATGCCGCCAGCGCAGCAGCGCCTCGAAACCGCTGATGAGACGGCTCTCGAGGGCCACCTTGGGCTGGTAGTGGAGGAGAAACTCTTTTTGATCGATGGCCCGGCGCAGCGCCGCCTCCATCTGCACGCGCGCGAGCGCCCGCTCGTTCATCTCGCGGGTGAAGTACTGGTAGGTATTGCGGCCCTGTTCCTTGGCGCGATACATGGCGGTGTCGGCGTTCATGACCAGGGCTTCGGGGTTGTCGCCGTCGGCCGGGAACAGCGTGATGCCGATGCTCGCGCTGACGTAGGTATCGTGCGAATCGAGCTTGAACGGCCGGGCGAGAGCGTCCAGGACTTTTTGTGCAACGACGGCCGCGTCCCCTGGTTTCGCAAGCTCCGACACGATGGCGCCGAACTCGTCCCCGCCGAACCGGCCTACCGTGTCGCCGCTGCGCACGCACTGCGAAAGACGGGCCGCCGCTTCCTTGAGCAGCTTGTCTCCGGCGCTGTGCCCCTGGGTGTCGTTTACCAGCTTGAAGCGGTCGAGGTCGATGAAGAGCACTGCCATGGGTTCCCCGCTGCGTCGTGCGTGCGCCACGGTTTTCAGCAGGCGGTCGTGAAACAGGTGCCGGTTGGGTAGCCCGGTGAGTGAGTCGAACTGCGCGAGGTGCTCGAGGCGCTCCTCCGCGCTCCTGCGCTCGATCGCGACCGCCAGTATGTTCGCCACGCTCTGCAGGAAACTCGCGTCGTCCGGGCCGAAGTGGCGCTCCGCGCGGGCGTGCGCGCTGAGTATTCCGAACGTTCCGGCCGTTCCGAATATGGGGACCTGGATGCCGCTGCGCACGCCCAGCCGCACCAGCGGGGAATCTGAAAATCGCTCGTCCTTCGCCAGATCTTCGGTGACGAGAGGCTCGCGGCTCGAGAGGACGAATTCGAGGCGGCCCCCCGGGCGTACGGCCACCGTCCGGCGCGCGATCATCTCGCTTGGCCAGCCCGATGCCGTCTTGATCAGGAGCTGTTTGCCGCTTTCATCGAGCTCGAGCACGGTGCAGTAATCGGCCTTGAGCGCCACCGTGACGAGCTCCACGGCGCGGCTCAGCACGTCTTCGACGTCGGAGCTCGCGAACGCCTGCTGGCCGAACTCGGCGATGAGGCGCTGCCGCAGCGCCTGGTTGTGGATTCTCTCCTCGGCCTGCTTGCGCGAGCTGATGTCGGCCATCGCCCCGATCATGCGCACCGCCCGCCCTGTGCCGTCCAGGATCACCTGGCCGCGGTCGAGCACGTGGACGAAACTGCCGTCGTGCCGCCGGAACCGGTACTCGTCGCTCCAGTACTCCCCGCCCGCGCCGATCACGCGATGCACGCCGGCGATGACCCGACCCTGATCGTCGGGATGAATTCCCTCGTACCAGGATTTGACGCTGCGATCTGCCGGCTCGCGCGGATGGCCGAATACTTTGGTGAAGTTCTCGTTCCACCAGATTTCGTCGGTGATCAGGTCCCAGTCCCAGATCACGTCGTTGGTGGCCCGCACCGCCATGTCGAAACGCTCGTTGCTCTTGCGGAGCGCCTCCTCCCGGGCGATGCGCTCGCGGATGTCGCGCGCAGTGACGACGATGATCCAACTTTCCCCCGAACGCATCACGCGCCGCCTCGATTCGAACGGCAGCTTCGACCCGTCCTTGCACAGGTATTCGCTCCTCATGCCCTGCGTCGAGCCGGTCGCGATCATCTCGTCGTATGCGGTCTCCAGCTCCTTCAGGGTGACAGGCAGGATATCTGCCGGCGTCATCCCGAGAAACGCCTCGCGGGAGTACCCGAGATTCCGGCAGACGGTTTCGTTCACGTCGACGAAGCGCATCGTCTTGCGATCGACGAGCAGGATCATGTCGTCCGACATGTCCATTGAAGCGCGAAAGCGCAGCAAAGCCTCCTCGCTTCGCCTGCTCTCGGTGATGTCCCGGCCTATCCCGCGGTAGCCGCGGAAGCGCCCCTCGGAGTCGAAGATCGGTTTGCCGCTTATGCTGGCGATCTGCAGCTTGCCCGCGTTGTCGAGGCGGTGCCACTGCAGGTCGCGGAACGGCTGATGAGCCTTCAGCAGAGCGCGGTGCGCCGCCCAGTCGGCCTCGGTCATGTTGAGCGTGGGCAATTCCCAGCGGGCCTTTCCGATGACCGATTGCGTCACAGGTCCGAGGCGCCGGCGGAGATTGTCGGAAACCATGGTGAAGCGGAAGTTTTCGTCCTGCTCCCAGTACCAGTCCGATGAAAGCTCGGTCAGGTTCCGGAAGCGCTCTTCGCTTTCGCGCAGCACTTCCTCGGCCTGCTTACGCTGAACGAACTGCCCGATCTGGGCGCCGATCACGTGGATCGCCTGCATCAGGTGCTCGTCCGGTTCGCGGATTTCGGTGCTGTTGAAAGCGAGAACGCCTATCGTCTTTCCTCCGGAATTCACCGGAAACACGAATGCGCCGTGCAGCCCCGCTTCGACGGCGATCGCCCGCTGCCACACGCGCGCGTCTCGCGTGATGTCCGCGACCCACATCGGCGAGCCCGATTGCCAAACCTTTCCGGCCAGTCCGACGCCCGGTATATAGGCGATTTTGCGCGAGCTCTCGATATACCTGTCGAACTGCGGCCCGGGCTTGCTCCAGGCCTCTGCAAAGCGCAGAGCGCCGGCTTCGTCGTCGACGCGGAAGAACCGCCCGCACTCCCAATCCTGCGCTTCGCAAACGGTGCGGATCACCGCCTTGAGCGCCGCTGCAACGCTGTCGGCCTCGGTAACCGAGCGCGCCACCGTGTGCTCGAGCCAAAGCAGCTGCTCGGCGCGCTTGCGCTGGGTAATACGGCGAGCGAGGCCTCGGTATCCCGTGAAGATTCCCGCGCTGTCGAATGTCGGAACGCCGGTCGTCGAGAAAAAGTGCTCCGCACCGTTCTCGTCGACCAGTCGCACGTGGAAATCCCTGAAGGGCTGGCGAGCGTCGAGCAGTCTGCGGTGTTCCTCCCACGTTCCATTGAGAGGCTCCTCGCCGAGCTCCCAGCGCGTCTTTCCGATTATCGAAGAGACCGCTCCGGCGGACCCGCCGCGCACGAAGGCCCAGGTAAAACGGTGACTGGCATCCTGTTCCCAGTACCAGTCACCCGATAGCTCCGCGATGGCGCGAAAGCGTGCTTCGGCCTCTCCCGGCCCCTCGCTGGCCTGCTTCGGAGCGGCCCGGTCGTTGCCTTTCTGTCTGGGGCGGGCGGACTGTCTCATGCGAGCGGGCATTGTAGACCGCCCGGTGCAGCCCGGCTACCGCATCACCCTGTTCCTCCCTGCGCGCTTGGCGCGGTAAAGGGCTTCGTCGGCGGCGCGGATGACCAGCGCCGGCCTGATGAGCGTGGCGTCGCGCTCGGCTGCCCCGATGCTCACCGTCACCGACAGCGTCTTTTCCGGAGCG
>VBDE01000128.1:0-1185 GCA_005883665.1 Betaproteobacteria bacterium | reverse complement strand
CGCCATTCTGTAGTCCTCGATGTCCTTTCGCAGTTGCTCCAAGTGCGGCAACGCCTGCTCGAGCGTGCGGTCGGAGAACAGAACGCAGAACTCCTCGCCACCGTACCGATACGACGTTCCTCCGCCCTCGATGGCCGCGAGGCGGGCGGCGACGAGCTTCAACACCTGGTCGCCGATGTGATGGCCGTGGTCGTCGTTGAACTGCTTGAAATGGTCCACGTCTATCATCCCGATGGCGTAGGTCGGACCGAGGCCCGTGAGGCGCTCCTCGAGCGCGCGGCGGCTGGGCAGGTTCGTCAGTTCGTCGCGGAAGGCGAGGCGGTGCGATTCCTGGAGCACGGCCGCGAGCAGGATCACGCCCGCGGCCGACATGAACGCGCCGAACGCGAGCGGCGCCGCTGCCCATTCGCAGCCGATGAAGAATGCGACCAGCGCCGCCGCGATGCCCATGTCGAGCGGCCGCGGCTCCTTGCGCAGTTCCTTGGGCCCGCGACGGGGCCATGTTCTCGCCAGGGCCGCAGCGAACGCCGCGACGAGCATGATTCGCGCGACGATCGGCGTCGGCGGCGAGCGCAGCAACCAGTGATCGAGCACGTCGCGCCACGCCGTCCCCGAGAGGCTCGAGCGGCCGGCATACGCGATCCAGATCACCACCAGGATTTCAGCCAGGCCCAGCAGAACCCAGCGATAATTCCGATATTGACGCACCCCGCGCTCCGGAAAGGCGAGCGCGAGCAGCACGTTGAAGGGCACGAGCACGGCGAAAGCCGTCAGCACCGCCCGCAAGGCGAAACTCTGCGCACCCAGGTCCGAGGCGAGGCTGTAGCCGGCGTAAGCGGCCAAAAGCGAAGCCAGCATGATGAGAGCGCGGCTGCGGTTGAACCACGCGCTGATGGCCGTCCCGAGGAGCAGCACGATATAGGGCCCCACGCCGATCAGGCCCGAGAGCGAGCGCGGGAGCGCGTGGCTTCCCGCGACTGCGAGCGCGGCCGCAAGGAGGATCACGGCCGGCACCGCTATCAATTGCAGAGTTCGAAGGAGCAAGGGGTTCCAGAGGCGTTCGGGGGAGACTATTTCTTTGATTCGTCTCAAGTTATCGTGGTTTCCTGACATTGGATGTCCGGTTTACCCGATGGACGATTCCCGCCCGTCCGTTTAGCCTCAAGCCGCAGAGGCAGGCGCATG
>VBDE01000420.1:1658-3437 GCA_005883665.1 Betaproteobacteria bacterium | reverse complement strand
GGTGGCGGCTTGAGGAATTGTGGACGGGCCGGCGAGCGAAGGGACTTTGTGTGGACTAAATTGACAACTAATCTGTCAACCAATTTTTCAACCGATCGACGTTAGGCGTATAAGCTCATGGATGTGGATAGCCTGTCGCATGTTGAGCAGTGCAAGACGCTCCGAGAGGAGATCATGCACCATATACGCGAGGCCGATCGCACTGGATTTTGGGCCGTTACCGCAGCAGGCGCTGTTTATGCGTGGCTTTTCGTTAACAAGGTGTCGCTTACCGCAGCCTGGTATCTACCTCCGGCCATTATTTTGTTTTCCGGTCTGCGTGCGCTTGCCAGTACGCGTCGCATGATGGATATCGCTAAATACCTCATGCGCATTGAAACAATCTCATTTGGAAACGACGATAACCTCTGTGGTTGGGAGCGCCACTTCCAGACACATGTCGGCCACTACACGGTCTTCTCACCTGCTGTTTTTTCCATTGTCTTCTGGATAGGATTATTGGCCGCATCATTCGTAACTTCATGGTGGCTTTCCCCCTGTGCCTGCTAAAACATGCGGTGGTATGCGGTGGGGACGGGTCTTCAGCGGAAGCGCGTTCGCGAGCACCTCGCTGGCCCGCCGTTCACAATGACGTTGGGCCTCATGGCCGGCCCTTCCCGGTTTTAGGACTACAACAATGTCATGGGTACAAGCCGCAGAGTACAAGGCGTTGATCGGAGGCATTCTGTACCGAAACGTGCCTCAGCCTGTCGTCTGTGATGGCAAGCCCCTGATCTCGCTCGCCCGGAATACAGAATCCGGCCACCTCGCTGTCAGTATTGAGGTAGTACAGCAAGATCGATCAGCGATTGCCTCCGTAGTCAACAACACCGTTACTCTCCACAACACTGCCGACTACTTGATTTTGCGGGGGCTGAACAGGACGGCAGTGGTGCACGCGAAGAGTGGAAGAAATTTGGTGTGATTTGAAATGCACACCAGACAACGACGACTATGAGCTGTCAGCCTCCTGCCTGCTCTTCTCCAAGGCCGGCTATCCAATCGCACTGCATCCGAACAGAAGCAAGTTTGGGACAGTAAACGAAAACAAGCCGCCGAGCATATCGTTTTTGACTCTAACTACGGCGCTGGGCAGTACTGCGATCGCTATAGGGCTCACCAATAGCCCGCTCTATCTTCTTGGCATCGCTATNNNATAACTCACTCGAAAGACGATGAATCTAACTGAACAAGAAAAAAGCCGCCTGAGCAGCCTCACCGAAGTGGCGTCTAGTCCACTTTGCCAGTGTTAACCCGACATCGGACAGAAGCAGCGACGTACCGCGGTTTCGGAGCTATGACGGAAACGTTATTCCTTACTATCCAGTTGATTTTGAGAAGGCGATCGCGCTCTCACGCGACGATACCTATGGCCATGTGTTTCCTATCGTGGATTTGATGATTGGACCTACAATTAACGCGGATCTCAACCAGGAGTCTGTCAAGCTGCTTCTCCTTTCCTTGAACCCGGATATTTCTCCGAACATTCGACGGTCCGGAATACCCCTCCGGTGGCTATGAAAGAGGGGGCGTTAGCCATTGCCGGAACACCGGAGTACTATTGACGCCGGTCTATCAAACTCGATAGCGCGGCTATGAAACCGTCGTCCGTCGTTCACTCTAATCCCGATATTCTTGGCGGTACGCTGGTATTCGTCGGGACGCGAGTCCCGCTGCAGGCGTTGATTGATTATCTTCAAAGGGGACACTCGCTCGAGGAGTTCCTCGACGACTTTCCGA
>VBDE01000420.1:0-1621 GCA_005883665.1 Betaproteobacteria bacterium | reverse complement strand
TCGCGGATGTCGAGAGTGGCTCTGTTCAGGTTATTCCCATCGCCGAGGCCCTCGCGCGAGTCCGTGCAGCTTTAAAGTGAGTCAATAAAGCGCCGTTACGATACTGGAGCCGGTGAAAGTATCTGAGGTCACCATGTCAACTGTTGTTGCTGAAATCGAAGCCAAGATTCGGTCACCGAGTCTCGAAGACAAGACCGAGCTGATCCGCGCCCTTATCGCTGAACTTGATGGTCCGGCTGACGCCGACATCGAGCGCGCTTGGTTGGAAGAGGCGCAAAGACGGCACCGAGAGGTTATTAAGGGAAAAGTGCAGCCAGTCCCCGGCGAACGCGTCTTTAAGAATCTCCGCGCGCGCCTGAAGCGATGAGGCTTGAGTTCCACCCCGAAGCGGAGATATGCTTTCGCTCATAACGGAGCCGCCTATATGCATAATGAATTCACCGCAGTGATCGAACGCGACGGCGATTGGTATATTGCGTATTGTCCCGAAGTCCCCGGAGCCAACGGTCAGGGTCGAACAAAGGACGAGGCGAAGCAAAGCCTCACAGAAGCCATCGCATTGATCCTTGAGGATCGGCGCGCCGACGGACTTCGCGCAATCCCTCCGGACGCGCTTAGAGAAACCGTCGTCGTTGAGTGAAACGCAGCAGCCTCCTCGCGCACCTGCGCAAGCACGGCTGCTATCTCAAGCGAGAGGGCGGGGCGCATTCGCTCTGGATTAACCCGCAAACAGGCGGGGTCGAAGCGGTTCCGCGGCACATAGAAATCTCCAATAACCTCGCTCGAAAGATTTGCCGCGGCCTTTCGATTCCCGATCCCGGCGGCGAATAGCTTGTTCAACATTTTCGACGATCCTGTTCGAAAAGCGAACGATGCCCCGCTTCAGCGCCAACATCAGCATGCTGTTCAAGGAGCTCGAGTTTCCCGAGCGTTTCGAGGCGGCGGCTCAAGCCGGCTTCAAGGCGGTCGAGATCCAATTCCCCTACGCCTGGGACAAGGGCCGGCTCGCGCAGATCGCGCAGCATGCCGGGGTCGAGGTAGTGCTCATCAATATCCCGGCGGGCGATCCCGAGAAAGGCGATCGCGGCATCGGCTGCCTGCCCGGGCGCGTTGCTGAATTCCGCGAGGGTGTCGCGAAGGCCATCGAGTATTCCAAAGCGCTCGGCTGCAAGCAGATGAACTGTCTTGCGGGCATATGGAACCTGCGCTACGCAGCGGTGGAGCTGGCGCGGCAGGGCATGACGCTGCTCGTCGAGCCCATCAATACGCGAACGATTCCCGGGTTCTATCTGAACAAATCGGCCCAGGCGCTCGCGCTCATTGACGACGTGGGCGCCGCCAATCTCAAACTGCAGTACGACCTCTTCCACATGCATATCATGGGAGACGATCTCGCCACGACCCTTTCGGCGAATCTCGCGAAGATCGGGCACATGCAGGTCGCCGACGTTCCCGGCCGGCACGAGCCCGGAACGGGCGAGATCGGTTTCCCTCCCCTGTTCGATCTCGTCGACCGGCTCGGCTACAAGGGCTGGATCGGCGCGGAATACGCACCCGCGGGAAAAACCGAGGACGGCTTGGCGTGGGTGAGGAAATACTTGTAAGCTGCCGATAGCGAAAC
>VBDE01000419.1 GCA_005883665.1 Betaproteobacteria bacterium | reverse complement strand
CGGCGACCGCCGAGCCCGACAAGGACGCGAGCAGGCAGGCCGCGATGATCGCCACGTAACCGAGTCCGCCCCGGACGTGGCCGACTACCGCGAGCGCCGCGTTGACGATGCGTTTCGACAGCCCGCCGGCGTTCATGATCTCGCCGGCCAGCAGGAAGAACGGCACCGCCAGCAGCGTGAAACTGTTGGCGCCTTCGATCAGGTTTTGCGCCAGGATCTGCGCGTCGATGCCGAGGGCCATGGCGCCGAGCAGGGAGCCGAGAAAGACCGCGATGGTCAAGGCTTCTCCTCGGTTCCCTTGATCATCACCAGGTCGGCCTCCGAGAGCTGCCCGGTCAGGATGCGCCACAGATCGCGCAGCAGCAGCACCGCCGCGAACACTGCGAACACCACGCCCGTGCCGTAGACGAAGGCCATCGAAGCCCCGGTCACCGGCGCCTCCACGTGGAGGTTGATGCGCACCTGCGCCAGGGCGCCGGAGAACACCAGCCAGGTGGCATAGAGCATCAGCAGATGGCCGAGCACGAGGCAGATTTTCTTGCCGAAGACCGGCAGGCGCGAAATCAGCGCGTCGGTGCCGAGGTGGCCGTGCTCCTTGAGCGCGACGATCGCGCCGAGAAAGGTCACCCAGAGAAACAACCAGCGCGACACTTCTTCCGAGACGATGATGCCGGAGTTGAAGGCGTAGCGCAGGACCACGTTGCCGAACACCATGACCACCATCACCGCCAGAAAGGCGGCGATCAGGATCTCGAGCAGGCGGCAAAAGCCGTCAATCGCCCGGTTAATTCGCGGGAGGTACCTGAGGATCAGTTCGGTCACATGGGGGATGCCGGCTAAACCTCTGAATTTATTGGTAGGGCG
>VBDE01000078.1 GCA_005883665.1 Betaproteobacteria bacterium | reverse complement strand
CGGCGGCAAGCGCCGCGCGCGCGCAGTCGCGATACTCCTTCTCGCCGAATTCCTTCTCCCTCCCCAAGCCCACGAGCAGCACGCGCTCTGCGGCGACACCGCGAACGCGATACAGCAGCCGGGTGGTTCCCATCTTGCCGTCCATGTCCCCGGATCGGAGAAGCTCGCGAATTTGGCCGTGCGCCGCCTTATCCAGCGCATCCGCCGCCCCCGACAACTTGCGCGATTCGAATACACCTGCAGCGACGCACGCGACCGGGTGTTTCTCCGGCATCGCGAATTTTGTGTTAAATTCCATTCGGCCTGGACTCGGGGAACCTGCAAGGATTATCTCCGGTTTGCTTCGCTTAAGTCAAAGCAACATGGCGTTTTTCCCCTACGATCCAACATGCTTCGCTGACGTCCGTCTGCCCGCAAAGTGATCTTTCGGCGCGCACTCCTGCGTGAATTCGGCAACCTCGCGCTCGCCGTATTCGCGACGCTGTTCGCCATAACGTTGACGACGCAGCTGATCCGGCTGCTAGGGCAGGCAGCGATCGGAAAAGTGCTCTCGCAGGGCGTGGCCGCGCTGCTCGCGTTTTCAGCCCTCAACTATCTGCCGGTACTTCTGTCGTTGACGCTTTTCATCACCGTGCTCATGACGCTTTCGCGCAGCTACCGCGAATCGGAGATGGTGATTTGGCTGGGTTCGGGCCTTTCGCTCCTCGCGTGGATTCGTCCTGTGCTGTTGTTCGCAGCGCCGCTGGTTGCGCTCGTAGCGGTGCTGTCCCTGTTCCTGTCGCCTTGGGCGATCGGCAGGGCGGAGGAGTACAGACGCCAGATGAATCTGCAAGACGACGTTTCGCGAGTTGCCCCGGGAGTTTTCCGCGAGGCGGGCAGCGCGGACCGGGTATTTTTTGTCGAGGAAATCGCCGGCGACCAGACCAACGTGCAAAACGTATTCATCGCGCAGATGCGGCAAGGCAGGCTCGGCGTCACAGTCAGCAGGCGCGGATACCGGGAGTCGGGGGAAAACGGCGACCGCTTCGTCGTTTTGCTGGACGGGCGGCGCTATGAGGGCGTGCCGGGCGATCTCGATTTCAAGGTGATGGATTTTCAGCGCTACGCTATGAGAGTCGAAACGCGCGAAGCGCAAGCGGAAGAGGCTTCCACCAAAGCCATGTCCACGTTTGGTCTGCTCCAGGCACGCAGCAATGCCCATCTGGCCGAGCTGCTGTGGCGCATCGGCTTGCCGATCGCCGCGTTCGTTCTTGCATTGCTCGCGATCCCCCTGTCCTTCGTCAACCCCAGGGCGAGCCGTTCGGTGAATCTGCTCTTCGCGCTGTTTACCTACATGGTCTATGCGAACCTGCTGAGCATCGTCCAAGCCTGGGTCTCCCAAGGCCGGTTGGCCTTCAATACCGGGTGGTGGGTGGTGCACGCCGGAATGCTGGGCGTCCTCGCGTTGCTGTTTTACAGAAGGCTTCGGGTGGGTCCTCTGCTCAGAAGGCGCTGAAGTGGACACCTTGCGCACCTACATGGCGAGGGAGATTTACGGCGCGACGCTGTTCGTTTTCGCGGCATTCCTCAGCCTGTTCTCTTTTTTCGACCTCATCAATGAACTCACCGATCTCGGCAGGGGTGGGTATCGGTTGCAGCACGCGCTCGCCTTCGTCGCACTGACCCTGCCGAGCCACGTGTATGAACTGTTTCCCGTGGCAGTGTTGATCGGAACGCTCTATGCTCTTTCGTATCTCGCCGCCAATTCGGAATATACCCTGGCGCGCGGCCAGCACGCTGTTTCGCATAGGGATCGTGTTTGCAGTCGCTACGCTCGTCTTCGGCGAGTTGATCGCCCCGGTCTCGGAGCGCGCGGCGAAACAGCTGAAGCTCTCATTGACCAGCACAATCGTGGCGAACGAGTTTCACACGGGTCTTTGGGTGAAGGACGACCGGCGATTCGTCAATGTTCGTGAAGTCCAGCCCGATACAAGTCTGTCCGATATCAGGGTATTCGAGTTCGACGACCAATGCCGGCTCCAGTCGATCAGTTTCGCGAAACAGGGACGGTACCTCGGCAAGAACATGTGGCGATTGCGCGAGATCGTGCACACGGGTTTCACGTCGAGCGGGAGCAACGTGCAGCGTCTCGCGGAAATGGACTGGAACTCGGTTCTTACGCCGGACATTCTCGCCGTGCTGTTCGTCGTCCCGGAACGGATGTCGGCGTGGAACCTGTACCAGTACACCCGGCATCTGTCAGAGAACCGCCAAAAGACAGAGCGTTATGAAATAGCCATGTGGAAAAAGCTCGTTTATCCGTTTGCTTCCCTTGTCATGATGGCGCTCGCCTTGCCTTTCGCCTATGTCCACGTCCGCGCCGGTGGCGTGGGGGTGAAAGTGTTCTCCGGGATCATGCTGGGGATCTTCTTTCACATGATGAACAGCCTATTTTCACATCTGGGGTTGCTGCAAAACTGGCAACCCTTCGTCAGCGCTGCGCTTCCGAGCGTGGTTTTTCTGGGCGCGGCTACGCTGATGATGTGGTGGGTGGAAAGAAGGTAGGCCGTCAAAAGCCGGCGCGCGTTACTGATGCCCAGCTCCTGCATCGTCGGTTGCGACGATGCGAGTCCCCGCCAGACGGTCATGTAGAAACTGTCGGTCACGATCGAAGAACGCCCAAAAAACCCCGACGCCGAACAACAGCAGTGAAGGCCAGGCGAGAACGTAGCGCAGCGCGGCCCGCCCGACGCCGACAGGCAGATTGTCGTGGCGGACCACCCGCATCTTCCAGGTCTGCATCGGCAGCGTTCGACCTCCGCGGCTCCAGCAGGCTATGAAGTAGGCCCCCAGGACCAGGAACAAGTACAGCTGGAATACGAGACGCGTGTTCCCGGAGAGCCGGCCATGGGTAGCGCCATAGAACGCGAGACCGGCGAAAAAAGCGACTGCGAACACGATCAGTGACTCGTACAGCATCGACAGTATCCGCCGGCTGATGCCGGGCACCGTCGGACCGGGCGGGGCAAGAGCGCCCGAATCCATCGATACTGGGCTACCGGTTTGCGGGCGGTGTCGGCGCGACCGGATTCACGCGCTCTTCAGACAGGGCGGGGGGCGCGGTTGGCGGCGGCGTCGGCTCGGCAGGAGACTTGGCGGCACCGGCGGGCACAGCGGGTTTGCGCGGTGTACTGCCGAGCTTGCGCCGCTCCTGCTCCGGAAGGCGGTTGTACTCCTCCCACTGCTGTTTCAGCTCCTGTTTCTTGTCCGGCGGCAGCTTTTCCAGCTTCTTGTAGCGCTCGCGCGCGGCCTGGCGCTCCTTCGGGGTGAGCTTGACCCAGGCCTGCATGCGCCGCTGCACGCGCGCCTGCTCGTCGGGTTTCATCTTCGGATAACGCTTGGCGATCCCGATCCACTTGCGCTTGCGCGCCGGGTCGAGATTGTCCCAGTCGACTGCCAGCGGCGCAAGAACCTGCTGCTGCTCTTGCGTCAACTCGCCCCACGTCGGGGGCTTTTTCTGCGGTGTGGCGGCGAGGACGGAGAGCGAGGTGCAGAGCCAAAGTGCTACTGCGAAGAGCGCTTTAGCCATGCATCGAATCCCTTGTCGAGATAGGCGTCCAATGGCAAGTCGCCGGTCAGCACCGCAGCGTCGATTTCCTCGATTTCGGCGGCGACCTGGGTATCCCGCCACTGGTTGATCGCGATCAAGCCGAGGATGAGTACGGCCATCGGAAGCAGCAAGCGCGGAATGAGCGCAGAAGGACCGCCTGATTTGCCGATCACATTGTCGGCCCAGGCCCATACCCGAACGCGGGACTCGGCGCGCTGGCGCACCAAAGCAGCCTCACGCGCCGCTTTCAGGCGGGCGAGCTTGCCGGCGTCCAGATCGAGCCCCCGATTGAGAAGCTGCTTGATTCGGTAAGCGATCTGCTGTTCGTTCATAACTCGATCCCCCTTGCCCTTAAGGCCGCCGCCAAAGCGTGTGCTGCGCGCGAGCAATGGGTCTTGACGCTGCCCTGAGAGCAACCCATGACGGCTGCGGTCTCGGCGACGTCCAACTCTTCCCAATAACGCAGCAAAAACGCCTGCCGTTGACGCTGCGGCAGTCGTTGCAGTTCTTTCTCAATTACTTCAACAACTTGAGATTGTTCCAGGCGATCCGCTGGGCCTTCCATGGACCCGGAAGTATCCGCGCTCTCCAAGGTTTCAAGGGGGTCCGCATCGTCGTCTTCCCGCCCCGGTGAGAGGGCCGTAAACAGTGTCACCCACCGAGACCGCACCTTTTGCCTGCGGTAGAAGTCGCGAATCGTGTTCTGCAGGATCCGCTGGAAAAGCATCGGCAGCTCTGCCACTGGCTTGGCCCCGTACTTCTCCGCAAGCTTGAGCATGGAGTCTTGCACTATGTCGAGGGCGTTCTCCGCCTCCCGGACCGCGAACAGCGCCTGCTTGTACGCGCGTCGCTCTACGCTCGCGAGGAACTCGGATAGTTCGTTTCGGGAGGCCAGAAGAGCGTCCTCTTTTGTCGGCCGAAATGACCTCGGCCGGTGCGGTCCGATGGTATCAAAAGCCGGGTTCAGGCGCAGAATGGAAACAGGGAAAACTTGACCAATCAGACGTCAGCAATTAGGCTCTAAAGTTTTCGTCGAAGTCAGTGCGGACGGACGCGGGCATGGAATTGACAGGCGCAGAGATTGTCGTGAAGTGCCTCCAGGCGGAGGGAGTCGAGTACGTCTTCGGCTATCCCGGCGGGGCGGTCCTTTTCATTTACGACGAGCTGTTCAAGCAGGACAAGGTCAAGCATATCCTGGTGCGCCACGAGCAGGGCGCGACGCATGCTGCCGACGGCTACTCGCGCTCGAGCGACAAGGTCGGTGTGGCGTTGGTGACCTCGGGGCCCGGCGTCACCAACGCGGTGACCGGGATCGCCACCGCGTACATGGACTCGATCCCGATGGTGATCATCACGGGGCAGGTGCCTACGCACGCCATCGGCCTGGACGCATTCCAGGAGTGCGACACGGTGGGTATCACGCGGCCCTGCGTGAAGCACAACTTCCTCGTAAAAGAGGTCAAGGATCTCGCGGTCACGATCAAGAAGGCGTTCTACCTCGCCAGGACCGGCCGGCCCGGCCCTGTGCTCGTCGACATTCCCAAGGACGTCACGTCGGCCAAGTGTCCATTCGAGTACCCGGAGACGGTGACGATGCGTTCCTACAACCCGGTGGTGAAGGGGCATCCGGGTCAGATCAGGAAGGCCGTGCAGTTGCTCGCCGAAGCGAAGCGCCCGATGATCTACACCGGGGGTGGTGTGATCCTTTCCGATGCGTCGAAGCGGCTCACCAAGCTCGTCAAATTGCTCGGTTTCCCTTGCACCAATACGCTCATGGGCCTGGGAGGCTATCCCGCAACCGACCCGCAGTTCCTCGGCATGCTCGGGATGCACGGCACCTACGAAGCCAACATGGCGATGCAGAACTGCGACGTTCTACTCGCCGTCGGGGCGCGCTTCGATGATCGCGTCATCGGCAATCCGGCGCATTTCGGCCAAGTGCAGCGCAAGATCATTCACATCGACATCGATCCGTCCTCGATCTCCAAGCGCGTGAAGGTCGACGTCCCGATCGTCGGTAACGTGTCCGACGTGCTAGAGGAATTGACCCGGCAGCTCGAGGCCGCCGGCTACAAACCGGATCAGAAGGCGCTCAGCACCTGGTGGTCCCAGATCGGGCTGTGGAAATCCAAGGACTGCCTGAAATACGACAAGAAAAGCACGATCATCAAGCCGCAGTTCGTGCTCGAGAGACTCTACGAAATCACCAAAGGCGATGCATTTGTAACTTCCGACGTCGGCCAGCACCAGATGTGGGCGGCGCAGTTCTACAAATTCGACAAGCCGCGCCGCTGGATCAACTCCGGGGGCTTGGGCACCATGGGCTTCGGCCTGCCTGCGGCCATGGGTGTGCAGTTCGCGAACCCGGGCGCGACGGTCGCTTGCGTCACCGGCGAGGCGAGCATTCAGATGTGCATCCAGGAGCTGTCGACCTGCAAGCAATACCGGCTCCCGATCAAGATCGTGAACCTCAACAACAAGTATATGGGCATGGTGCGCCAGTGGCAGCAGTTCTTCCACGGTAACCGCTACTCCGAGTCGTACATGGACGCGCTTCCCGACTTCGTCAAGCTCGCCGAGAGCTACGGCCACGCCGGCATCAAGGTGGAGGAGCCCAGCGAAGTCGAGCCGGCGCTGAAGGAAGCATTCAAGCGTAAAAACGACTTGGTGTTCCTCGACTTCGTCACCGACCAGACCGAGAACGTCTATCCGATGGTCCAGGGCGGAAAGGGTCTGACCGAGATGATCCTTGCCGAGGAGCTGTAAGCCCGACACACAAATCGGGTTCGATCAACGTTGGCTGAAGGGAGCTTGGTCCGGCGGCGCCACGAGCGCCGCGTCACAAGGGCGCGGAACGCGCCGAGGGCCGGGCCTTTAGCGAGGGAACAATGCGACACATCATTTCCATCATGCTCGAAAACGAGCCGGGGGCTCTTTCGAGAGTCGCGGGTCTGTTCTCGGCGCGCGGTTATAACATCGAAACGCTCACCGTGGCGCCGACCGAAGATGAGTCGCTTTCGCGCATGACCATCGTCACCACCGGCTCGGACGACGTGGTCGAGCAGATTACGAAGCAGTTGAACAAGCTCGTCGAGGTGGTCAAAGTGGTCGATCTGTCGGAAGCGGCCCACATCGAGCGCGAGCTCATGCTGATCAAAGTCCGGGCGATGGGAAAGGAGCGCGAGGAGATGAAGCGCATGTCCGATATCTTCCGGGGTCGCATTATCGACGTCACCGAGAACACCTATACCATCGAGCTCACGGGCACCGGAGCCAAACTCGATGCTTTCATTCAAGCACTCGAGCACAGCGCCATCCTGGAGACAGTGCGAACCGGCGCCTCGGGCATCGGGCGCGGCGAGAGGGTCTTGAAGGTCTGAACTCGCTCGCCGCAGAACCAAAAGGAAACAGCATGAAAGTCTATTACGACAAGGACGCGGACCTGTCGCTCGTCAAGGGCAAGAAGGTCGCGATCGTGGGCTATGGGTCGCAAGGACACGCCCACGCCCTGAACCTGCACGACTCGGGAGTGAAAGTCACGGTCGGCCTGCGGAAGGGCGGCGCCTCCTGGGACAAGGCAAAAAAAGCCGGCATGAACGTCGAGGAGGTCTCGGAGGCGGTCAAAGGGACCGACTTCGTGATGATGCTGATGCCGGACGAACACATCGCTGCCGTTTACAAATCCGAAGTCGAGCCCAATATCCGAAAGGGCGCGACGCTCGGATTCGCCCACGGGTTCAACATCCACTACGGGCAGGTCATGCCGCGCGATGATCTCGACGTGGTGATGATCGCGCCGAAGGCTCCCGGTCACACCGTGCGCT
>VBDE01000077.1:7956-8495 GCA_005883665.1 Betaproteobacteria bacterium | reverse complement strand
ACGCGTCGAAACGCGCGTGCGCCTGGTCCTTGGGCGCGACTCCCGCTGCGCTCGCCTCGAGGAAGGTCGCGATGCCGATGCCGCGCAGCTTCCCTTCGCGCTTCGAGCGCTCGCGCCGGGCCGCAAAGCCCTTCCAGTCGGCGAGCAGCAAGGCCTTGTCCATGACGGCCTCGAACTCGCCGCAGTCGTAGGTCGTTCCGTTCGCGGTCTTGTAGGGCATCGCCTCCGGCGGAATGAAGTTCTTCCGCCGCAGCGCGATCGGGTCGAAGCCGTGCTCGGCCGCGGCGCGATCGACAAGGCGCTCGATCACGCAGGCGATGTCGGGCCGCCCGGCGCCACGGTACGCCGAGACCGGAACGGCGTTCGAATAGGCGCAGCGCGTGTGCGCGTACATCGCCGGGATCCGGTACACGCCGCCCATGGTGATGGTGATGTTGCGCGAGCCGATCTGCGGGCCGAAAGGCGTGGAGAAGGCGCCGAGATCTGCGCCGTCTTCGAAGCGCAGCGCGAGGAACGCGCCGTCGCGGGCTAGCGCGAGC
>VBDE01000077.1:0-7951 GCA_005883665.1 Betaproteobacteria bacterium | reverse complement strand
AAAGATCTCCGAGCGCGTCGCCACCCATTTCACCGGGCGGCCGAGCTTTTGCGCGGCGAGCATCACCGCGACGTGCTCTGCGTAGGAATAACTTCGGATGCCGAAGCTCCCGCCCACCAGCTCGGTGACGACGCGGATCTTCTCCCCGGGGAGGCCGGTGGCCGCGGCAAGGAATCCGCGCATGCCGTTCAATCCCTGGCTGGGCGAATAGACGGTGAAAACGCCGCTGTCGGCATCGAAGCTCGCGAGGAAGGCGCGCGGCTCGATCGGATTGCCGACGAGACGCTGGCTGCGCACCGTGAGCCGCGTTGTCAGAGGCGCCGCGGCGAACGCGGTCTGCACCGCGGCGGCGTCGCCCGTCTCGTATTCGAAGGCGAGGTTGCCGGGGATGTCCTCGTGCAGCTGCGATGCGCCCGGGCGCGTCGCTCCCTCGAAACCGATCGCGGCGGGAAGATCGCGATACTCGACCGCGATTTCCTCGGCGGCGTCCTGGGCTAGCGCCGCGCTCTCCGCGACCACGAGGGCGACGGGCTGGCCGACGTAGTGCACTTTCCTGTGCGCGAGCGCGGGCCAGAAGGGTTTTTTCTGCTTCTGGCCTCCTACGCCTTCGTACGTCACCCCGCCTGGAAGCGACTTCCATCCGGAAGCGGCATAGTCGGCCCCGGTGAGCACGAGATGCACGCCCGGCCGTGCGACCGCGGCCTCGACGTCGGTTGAGACGATCTCGGCGTGTGCACGGTCGGAGCGCAGGAAGAAGCCGTAAAGCTGGCCCCGAGGATTCCAGTCCGCGCTATAGCGACCCTTGCCCTCGAGCAGGCGCGCGTCTTCGCGGCGTATTGTCCTTTCGGTCACGGATCGGGAGACGGTGCGCGAGCAAAAGGCGCAATTGTCTCAAAAGCCCGGCCGCGTGCAAACCTTCGCGACGCGCTTTACTCGCTCGCAAGCAGCCGCATCAGTTCCTTCACTTCACCGGAAGGATTGACGAACTGGCAGCCCCAGCGCTGCGCGCTCGCGCCGTCGGCGAGCGCCAGGGGCCGGCAGTGCCGCACTTCGAGATCCACGCTCACTGTGCCTTTCCCGGGGCGCTCGACCTGCCAGCCACGGATGAGCGTGCCCGGCGCCGGGACGAGGTAAGCGCCGCGAACGAGGAGCCCCAGGCCGCCTTCGCTCATGTCCATGATCTGCCCTTCCAGAGCCACCCCGGCTCCGGCCGGAATCGCACAGTGCACGGGCATATCCAGCGGCACCGGCGCCCGCGGATGCGCGCGCTGCTGACGGCTCACGGTGACTTTGGGGAAGCGCATGCGGATCGCGCGCGTCCCCTCTTCGGTGACGAGCACCGGATCGGAGGCGGGGAACTCGATGTACATCCCGCCGAACTCGGCGACGAAGGTCACCTGCTGGCGCTCGAGCAGCGCCGGGATCGCACTACCGCCCGACAAGGTCTCGACCACGATGTACTGCCTCATCGGGTCGAGCATGCGCAGCTTCCACCGCGAGTCGGCGCCGCCGGCGAGAAGCGCCGCGAGCGGCTCGCGTCGCGCCAAGAGCGCGCTCAGCACGCGCTCGACCTCGTCGCTCGAAGTGGATACGAGGCCCGGGGAAAGGGTGATTGCGCGCGCGTCGGTGGAGCTCATTGCGGATCTCCCAGGAGAACCTTCACCACCAGCCTGCGCGCTTCCTCACTCGGGCGAGAGCCGACGAGGCTTCGCTCACGGTCTGCTCGACGTCGATCGCCGTCATCCTGCCGCGGCGCTTGAGAATGCGCCCATCCACCATCACCGTGTCCACGTTCGAGGGCTGCGCCGCTTCCACGAGCATGTGCGCGGGCTCGCTGAAGACGGCCAGGTTCAACTCGCGCGTGTTCACCATGATGAGATCGGCGCGCTTGCCGGCCTCGAGCGAACCCACGCGGTCGTCCACGCCCATCGAGCGCGCGCCCTCGATAGTCGCGAGCTCCAAGACGCGGCGCGCCGGCAGCTTGAATTCGTTCTCGCTGCGGCTGTTCTCGATGTTCTGGATGGCTTTCATGATCGCGAACATGTCGGCGTTCCCGGAAAGTGCCGTCGTGTCCACCGACAGCCCGACCGTGACGCCGGCCGCGAGGAATTCGCCCGTCTGCGGAAAGCCGAAGCCGATGCGCAGTTCCGTGTAGGGCGAAAAGCTCACCGGCGTGCCGGCGGAAGCGAGGGCGCGGATTTCCTCCGGGGTGACCCAGATCGCGTGGATGCACTGCACGTCGCGGGCGAGCAGGTTTTCCTTCGCGAGCGCCGGATGCCGAGGCGCCGCGCGGCCTCGAAGTCTTTGCGATAGGCGCTGGCATCGACCGCGCCGGTTGCGCCGGTGGCGACGCCGCGCCAGGCGAGGCCGAGGCTCAGCAGTCCGTCGCCCGAATACTTGTTCCACTCGCGGTGCCGGCGCTCGAGATCGTCGAGGTCGATCGGCTGCGTGCCGGGCTGGCCTTGCGCCGAGCCGTAGGAGAAGCGACCGCGCAGGCCGGACTCGCGCAGCGCGCGCAGGTTGGCGTCCGCGTAGTCCGGGCCGCGGATGTTGTGGCACCAGTCGTGCACGAAGGTGATGCCGCCGTTCAGCGCTTCCGCGGCGGAGAGCCGGGTGCCCTGGTACATGTCCTCGGGGAGATAGATCTTCCCGAGGGCGGCCGCAGTCGGGAAGTAGCCGTGCTCGCGCTTGTCGCCCGACATGCTGCGCAAGAGCGTGTTCCACATGTGCCAGTGCGTCTCGACGAAGCCCGGCAGCACGATCATGCCGCGGCCTTCTATCACCTGCGCCCCGCCCGCCTGAATGTTGCGGCCGACCGCGACGATCGCGCCTTGCCTCACGTGCACGTCCGCGTCGGGCAGGTCGCCCACGTTCGAATCCATAGTCATCACGTAGGCGTTGCGGATGAGGACTTCGCCCCGCTCGGGCAGCCTGGCCGACCCGCTCCCGCTCATGAGCCCGGCACAGCCGCTCGCGCCGAGCGCGCCGAAGGCGGCCATTCCGCCGAGAAATTCGCGCCGTGTCGTGGCTTTCACGTCCCCTCCCGTTTCAACCGCGGCCGATGAACGGCATCTTGGTGGCCATGATGGTCATGAACTGCACGTTGGTATCGAGCGGCAGGTTCGCCATGTGCAGCACCGCCGCGCCGACGTGGTCCACGTCCATCAGCGGCTCCGGCTTGATCTCGCCATTCGCCTGCGGAACGCCGTCGGCCATTCGCGCGGCGAGCGGCGTTCGCGCGTTGCCGATGTCGATCTGGCCGCAGGCGATGTCGTACTTCCTGCCGTCGAGCGCGCTCGACTTCGTGAGCCCGGTGACCGCGTGCTTGGTGGCGGTGTAGGGCGCAGAGTTCGGGCGCGGCGCGTGCGCCGAGATCGAGCCGTTGTTGATGATGCGCCCGCCGCGCGGGGTCTGGCTCTTCATGACCTTGAACGCCTCCTGCGTGCACAGGAACATGCCGGTGAGATTGGTGTTCACCACGGCCTGCCACTGTTCGAGCGAGAGGTCTTCGAGCATGATGCTGCCGGGCGTGCCGATTCCGGCGTTGTTGAAGAGCACGTCGAGGCGCCCAAACTTCTCTTTTATCGCGGCAAACAGCGCCTGAACCGATCTCAGCTCGGTGACGTCGGTCTGCACGACCAGAGTGCGCTCGCCCGCGCCGGATTCCTTCGCGGTCTGTTCGAGGCGGTCTTTCCGCCGTCCGGCGAGCGCGACGCGGTAGCCGTCTTTCAGGAAGGCGAGCGCGACCGAGCGCCCGATGCCGCTGCCTGCGCCCGTGACGATCGCAACTTTTCCGGATGAGCTCATGGGTTCGTTCCTTGAGTGTGATCAGCGCACGGCCGCGAGCTGCCTCGCCCGCTCCACGTCGTCGGCGACGCGCCTCGAAGTGGCGAGCGCGCGCTTGCGGGCGTTGGCGGCGACGGCTTCGTCGACGAGGAGGCCCGCGCCGACTTGCAGTGCAAGCTTCGACCGGGTTGCCGGGTAGGACTCGAGTAGGCGGCCGAAGGTATCGACCGAGAGCCGGTAATCGAAATACTCCTTTTCCATGCGATCCTTTGCGCGCAGCGCCTCCTGGATCCAGGTCCCCGAGCGCCGGCTCGCCGTGCGCATGTGATCGCGCAGCGCCCGTTCGCTCGACAACACCTGAATGCGATAGCGGTGGCTCGCCGCCTGGTTGCGCAGGATTTGCCTCACGGTGAGCAAGTACTCCTCGGCGGCGTCGACCAGCGCCCGGTTCGGGGAAGCGCTCATGCCGCGCAGCTCGATCACGTGCTTGTCCACTTCCTGAGCCTGGTCATCGAGCTTCCCCACCATCCGAGCGGCGTCCTCGTGCACGGCTTCCGTTTCGACGGCGAGCGCCGCTTGCAGCCGCTCGCTCGAATCCTTCACGAGCGCGGTCACCGCTTTTTGCAGCTGGCCCTTGCGGTAAGCGCTGATGCCCCAGTAGCCCAGGGCCGAAGCGATCATCAGCGCGGCCACTCCGAGGGCGGTGGTCCGCATGGCCGATCCGGGATGCATTGCCGCCTGTGCGCCGGTCAAGGCGCGAGGTTGACGTGCGGGTATTCCATGAACGCTAGGCTAGCAAGCGAGGCTGAAGCGGTCAAACTCCCGCATCTACGCTGCGCATGCCGGCGGCATGGTGCACGACCGCCCGGCATGATTTAATGGCGGCTCCGGAGGGGAGGCAGCCATGGTCCTGCTGCAAGTGGTCCTGTTCTTGATGATGTGCGCCGTGGCGCTCGGATGGGTGGCGCGGCACTTCAAATTTCCATACCCGATCGCGCTGGTGATCGGGGGCGCGCTGCTCGGCTTCGTGCCGCGGCTTCCGCAGCTTCAGTTCGACCCGCAGTTCCTGCTCGTGCTCGTATTGCCGCCGATTCTCTATCAGGCGGCGTTGCTCACGTCCTGGCACGAGTTCAAGGCGAACATCCGCCCGATCGGGCTGCTCGCCGTCGGTCTGGTGATCGCGACCACGCTCGCCGTCGGCGCGACCCTCAAGCTCCTCATTCCCGACATACCATGGTCCGCTGCGTTCGTTCTAGGGGCGATCGTCTCGCCCCCCGACGTAGCGGCGGCGACCTCCATTCTTTCGCGGCTCAACATTCCGCGCAACGTGGTCACCGTGCTCGAGGGCGAGAGCCTGGTGAACGACGCCTCGGGCCTGGTGATCTACAAGTTCGCGGTGGCGGCGGTGCTCACCGGCGCGTTCTCGCTGTGGGAGGCGAGCATTCAGTTTGTCGCCGTGGCGGCCGGCGGCGTCGTGATCGGCTTCCTGATGGGGCAGCTGTTCGTTTTCATCCACCGGTATCTGGGAGATGCGTTCATCGAGGTGTTGACCACGCTCGCGGTTCCATACGTCGCCTATATCTCCGCCGAGTCGCTTCAGGTATCGGGCGTTCTCGCCGTGGTCGCGGCTGGCATCGTGCGCGGGCGCTACTCCCCGGAGATCGTCTCGGCCGAGATGCGCATCATCGCGCGCTCGGTGTGGAATCTGCTCGTGTTCCTGCTGAACACCCTGATCTTCATCCTCATCGGCGTGCAGCTGTCGGCAATCGTCGCGCGGCTCACCGACTACTCGGTGGGGGAGCTCTTTTTCTACGGTACGTTCGTGAGCGCGGTCGCGATCTTCGTGCGCTTCGCCTGGGTCTATCCGGCCACCTATCTGCCGCTCGTGCTGAGGGCCTTGCTCGGCGAGCAGGTCGCGCCGCCGCGGGAGGGGGAGGTGTTCATCATAGGCTGGTGCGGGATGCGCGGCATCGTGTCGCTCGCCGCCGCCCTCGCGCTGCCCCAGACGCTGGAAGACGCAAGTGCGTTTCCCGAGCGCGACCTGATCATCTTTCTCACCTTCGTCGTCATCGCGGTGACCCTCGTCCTGCAGGGGCTGACGCTGAAGCCGCTCATCCGCATGCTCAAGGTGGGCCGGGACTGGAGCCTGCAGGAGGAAAAACAGCGCGCCCAGATGGCGCTCGGCAAGGCGGCGATCGCCGCCATCGACGCCGTGGCGGCGAAAAGCGGCATCCCGAACGAGCTCGCCGAGCGCATCCGCGCCGAATTCGCCGAGAAGATCACGCTCTCGGTGCCCGAAGGCCTGGTGCTGCGGCACTCGGGCGCCGACGACGCGCGGCGTCTGAGGGACGCGGCGGTGAAGGCCGAACGGCAGGAACTCATCCGGTTGTGGCGCGAGAACCAGATCAGCGACGAGGTGCTGCACCATATCGAGGAAGACCTCGACTACCAGGAATCGCGCATCTAGCTTGGAGGAGGCCCCATGGTTCGCGAAGTTGTCTTTGCGCTTTTCGCGCTCGCCGCGCTGCCCTGCGCGGCGCAATACCCCGATCGGAACCTGACCTTTCTCGCGAACTTTCCCCCCGGGGGCCTCGTCGACATCGTCACGCGCGTCGTCGCCGACGGAATGAAGCACAAGTTTCCTCACGGCATCACCGTCGTGAACAAGCCGGGCGCCGGGGGCGCGGTGGGGGTCACGGACCTGATCCAGGCGAAGCCCGACGGCTACACCATCCTGCTCACGCCTCAGTCGTCGCTCGTCATCGCGCCGCAGATGAATCCGAAGCTCGCCTACAAGACGCCGGACGAGTACGACCCGGTGATCAACGTGGTCGCCTACTATCCGCTGTTGGCGGTGACCGCCGACGCGCCGTGGAAGTCCATCCAGGACTTCGTCGCCGACGCGAAAGCGAACCCGGGCAAGATGCGCGTCGGGACGCCGGGCGAGGGCACGGCGAGCCACCTCAACCTCGAGGAGTTCATCTTCCGGACAGGCACGAAGATGATTCCGGTGCCTTACGCCGGCTGGGCGCAATCCTCGCCCGCGCTCCTCGGCAACCACATCGAGGCGGTGGTGGCACAGCCGGGCGAGGTTAAGCCGCTCGTCGACGGCAAGCGCATACGCGTGCTCGCGGTCTTCCAGGAAAAGCGCCACCCGGCCTTTCCCGACACTCCGACATCGAAAGAGTCCGGCTGGGACGTTGCCAACGGCGTGTGGTACCTGCTGGTCGTGCCCAAGGGCACGCCCGCATCCATCGTCAAGCGGATCCACGACGCCGCCAAAGCCGTCGTCGACGACCCGGCGTTCGCGAAGACCATGGACGCGCGGGGAGTGGAAGTGGACTACCGCGCGGGGGACAAGCTACGCGCGGATCTGTGGAAGGAGTACAAGCTTGATACCGAGATATTGAAGCGGATCGGGTTGATCAAACAATGAGGAATAGTGCCCTCATGCTGGTCGCGCTGTTCGGTCTGGCTCCGGTCCCTGCGTCGGCTCAATATCCGGTAAAGCCGATCCGTTGGATCGTGCCTTTTCCACCCGGAGGCTCCAACGACATCGCGACGCGCATGGTCACTGAAAGGCTGACACGGATGTTGGGCCACGCGGTGGTGGTCGAAAACCGTCCTGGCGCCTCGGGAACCATCGGCACCGAGTATGTGGCCAAGAGCACCGCGGATGGCTATACCGTACTCTCCGGCAGCGACGGGATGACTTCGACGCCACATCTCTATTCCAGGCTCGGCTTCGACCCGCTCAAGGATTTCGTGCCGGTGACGCAACTCACTCGCCAGCCGGTCGTGCTCGCAGTGCATCCTTCGCTCGGCGTGAATTCAGTCGCTGAATTGGTGGGCTTGGCGAAAATGAAACCAGGCCTCGCTTATGCCTCCTCCGGTTCAGGGAGCCCGCAGAACATCACCGCGGAGTGGTTTGCCAGCCTCGCGGGAATCAAGCTCACACACGTGCCGTACAAAGGGGGTGGACAGGCGATCACGGACTTCGTCGGCGGACAAGTGCCGCTTGCCTCGCTTGGCCCCGGACCCCTGATCCCTCACTACAGGGCCGGGAAGGTGAAGTTGCTCGCGCAAGCCTCGAGCATGCGCTCGGCGGGTCTCCCTGAGATACCGACCTATGAGGAGGTGGGAATCAAGGGACTGGTTATCGAGC
>VBDE01000076.1 GCA_005883665.1 Betaproteobacteria bacterium | reverse complement strand
GGACAAGGTGCGCGCGCAGGCGCGTGCCGAGCTCGGCCGCACCTTATCGGACCTGCAGGCGGCGGCGGAGCGTCTGGGGCGTTACGATGAGTCGCTCCTGGTGGAGGCAAAAAAGGCGGCCGACTCCGTCGAGTTCGCCTACAAAAACGGCGCAATCGGAGTGATGGACCTGCTCGACGCCCGCCGGACACTGCGCACGATTCAGATCGACTCCGCAACGGCGCGAAACGATTACTCCAAGGCGCTCGCCGCATGGGAAGCCGGAACGCGGCGAATCGGGAGCGAGGTGCAATGAGCGCGTACGGACGCGAACTCAGCCTGGGTAAGCGCAACGGGGCTGCTACGGCTCTTGCACTGGCGCTGGCGGCGCTGGTTTCGGCGTGCGACAACGGAGACGCCAAGTCCGATGTGGCGCGGCCGAGGCTGGAGAACGGTAGCATCGTGTTTCCGCAAGACAGCCCGCAGCTCGGCTCGTTCGCGACCGAGCCGGTCAGGGAGAGCGCGCCGCGGCAGTTGCGTCTGCCCGGGCGTCTGGTGTGGGACGAAAACCGCACGGTGCGGTTGTTTCCCGCTTTTGCGGGGCGCGTGATCCATATCTCGGTGAAAACCGGAGACCGCGTGAAGTCGGGCCAGACACTGGCGATGTTGGCTTCTCCCGATTTCGGCCAAGCGCAGGCCGATGCGCGCCGCGCGCAATCCGATTTCGCCTTGGCCGAAAAGAATCTCAACCGGTTGCGGGAGCTGTACGCGGCCGGGGTTTCCTCGCGCAAGGACCTGATCACCGCGGAAGCCGACTACGCGCGCGCCGAAGCCGAGCTGGCCCGTGCCTCCGGCAAGGTCAGGCTCTACGGCGGCGGCGGAGAATCGGTCGACCAGAACTTCGCGCTTGCGAGTCCGATCGAGGGCATCGTGGTGGAGCGCAACATCAATCCGGGACAGGAGCTGCGGCCCGATCTGCAGCTCGCCAATTCCCCGGCGATGTTCATCATCACGGATCCGTCGCGCCTGTGGGTGCAGCTCGATGCGACCGAGAGCCAGCTTGCGAGCTTGAAGCGTGGGCAGACGGTGCGGCTGCATTCTTCCGCTTGGCCGGATGAAAGTTTCGAGGCCAACGTGGAAACGATCTCCGATTTCATCGATCCGGCCTCCCGCACGATCAAGGTGCGCGGCGCGGTCGTCAACCGCGACAAGAAGCTCAAAGGCGAGATGTTCGTCACCGGCGAGCTCCCGGATGTGCCGCGGGCCGGCATGCAACTGCCCGAGAGGGCGCTGGTGCTCTCCGGAGGCAGCTATTACGTGTTCGTCGAGGAATCACCGGGCCGCTTTGCATGGAGCGAGGTGAAAATCGAGGGAGTCCGCGACGGGTTCGCGGGCGTCGTCTCCGGCGTGAACCTCGGCCAGAAGGTGGTGGTGGAGGGGACCCTTCTCCTGCATCGCTTGTATCGGCAGCTCGCCGGCGGCGCCCCCGCCTAAAGCGGCGCACCCAGACGCGGGCCGGTCAATGATCGAACGCGTCGTCTCCTTCGCACTGAACAAGCCCCTGTTCATCGTCCTGGGCCTGACCCTCTTCGTGGCAGGCGGCTTCGCGGCCTTCAAGTCCTTGCCGATCGAAGCGTTTCCCGACGTGACCGACACGCAGGTCAACGTCATCACGCTCTACCCGGGTCGCGCGGCGGAGGAAGTCGAGAAGCAGGTCACGATTCCGCTCGAGGTGGTGCTCTCCGGGCTGCCCAACGCGGTGCGCCTGTTCTCGCACACGCAGTTTGGGCTGTCGTTCGTCATCATCACCTTCGACGATCGCGCCAACGCCTACTTCGCTCGGCAGCAAGTGGTTGAGCGGTTGCGCGAGGTGGACTTGCCCGACGGGGCGCAGCCTGCGCTTGCGCCCCTGTCGACGCCGATCGGCGAAATCTACCGCTATCGACTCAAGTCCGATACCTTGAATGCGAGGGATCTGCGCTCGATCGAGGACTGGGTGGTCGAGCGACAGCTGCGCCTCATCCCGGGGGTTGCCGACATCGTCAGCTTCGGCGGCCTCGTCAAGCAATACGAGGTCAATCCCGACCTGGGGAGACTGCGCGATTACAAGGTGACGCTGCAGCAGTTGTTCTCCGCGTTGCAGCGCGGCAACGCCAACGTCGGCGGCAGCTACCTCGAACAGGGCAGACAGCAATACCTCATCCGCGGCATCGGGCTGCTGCGCTCGGCCGACGAGATCGGCAACATCGTCGTCGGCGAGAGGGGCGGCGTGCCGATCCTGGTCAAGTACGTGGCGAATGTCAGCGTGGGCTCCATCCCTCGCCAGGGGATCGTGGGCCAGGACGATGATGACGACGTAGTCACCGGCATCGTGCTGATGCGAAAGGGCGAAAACCCTTCGCAAGTGCTCAAGGCCGTGAAGGACAAGGTCGAGTCGCTGAACGCAACGGGGCTGCCGCGCGGGGTGATGATCGCGCCTTTCTACGACCGCACCTGGCTGATCGACAGGACGCTGAAAACGGTGTTCACCAACCTCGTCGAAGGCGCAACGCTGGTCACGCTGGTACTGCTGCTTTTCCTGGGCAACCTGCGGGCGGCGTTCATCGTCGCGCTGGTGATCCCGTTGTCCCTGCTCGCCACATTCCTCGGCCTCACCTGGGTGGGGATCCCCGCGAACTTGCTGTCCCTGGGCGCGATGGATTTCGGCATCATCGTCGACGGCGCCGTCATCGTGGTGGAAAACGTTTTCCGCAGGCTCTCCGAAGAAGCGCAGGACCACACGCTCCGGATTCAAAGGATTCTCGAGGCGGCGGTCGAGGTGGGGCGGCCGACGCTTTTCTCGATGCTCATCATCATCGCCGCGCACATCCCGATCTTCACCCTGCAGCGCCACGAGGGGCGGATCTTTGCGCCCATGGCCTGGTCGGTGACCTCGGCCCTGGTGGGTTCGCTGATCCTGTCGCTGACGCTGGTGCCTTTGCTCTGCGTCTGGATGCTGCGCAAGAACCTCCCCGAACGGGACAACGCGCTGGTACGCGCCTGCAAGGGCGTCTACGAACCGGTGCTCGCCTGGGCAATAGACAACAAGAAAAAAGTCCTCGGTACCGCTCTCATTGCGCTTGCTGCGAGCCTCGCGGTCGTGCCCAAGCTGGGCACCGAGTTCCTTCCCGAGCTGAATGAGGGCTCGATCTGGATCAACGTGACGCTGCCCACATCCGTCTCGGTGACCGAGGCGCAACGCATGAGCGGCCGGTTCCGCTCGGCGCTGGCGTCAGTTCCTGAGGTCGAGACCGTCATCTCCAAATGCGGCAGGCCCGAGGACGGAACCGATCCCAAGCCGATCAACATGTGCGAGATTCTGGTGAGCCTGAAGCCCGAGTCCCATTGGCGCGGCGGCGCATCCAAGCGGCAGCTGATCGAGCCGAGCTTCTCGCAGCCGATCCGCGACAACGTGCTCGAATCGATCTCGCAGATCGACGGGCAGATCGTGATCAAGGTGTTCGGTGAGGATCTGGACGTGCTGCGCGATCAGTCGCAGCAAGTGCTGAATGCGGTGAAGGACGTGCGCGGCGTTAAGCGCGCCTTCATCGACCGCTTGGGCGAGCTGCCTCAGCTACTCATCCGCGTGGACCGGGACGCGGCTGCGCGCTACGGATTGAACGTCGCCGACATCCAGGACGTGATCGAAATGGTGCTGGGCGGCAAGGCGGCAACGCAGCTGTGGGAGGGTGAGCGCCACTACGCCGTTTCGGTGCGTCTCGCCGATCCGCAGCGCACCGTCTCCAACCTGCGCGCGATCACGGTGAGCACCGCCGGCGGCGCGTACGTGCCGATCTCGCAAGTGGCGGCGTTCAGCACCATCGGCGGCGCGATGAACATTGCGCGCGAGAACGGCGTGCGCGTGTATTCGATAGGCATTTTCATCGCCGAGCGGGACATGGGCAGCGTGGTGTCTGACATGAAGGACCGGGTCACCGCGCGGGTCAAGCTTCCGCCCGGCTATAGCATCACTTGGTCCGGGGAGTTCGAGAACCAGGAGCGGGCGATGGCGCGCCTTTCCATCATTGTTCCGGTGTCGGTGCTGCTGATCTTCATACTGCTGTTTGACGCTTTCGGCGCATTCCGCAGCGCGCTGCTGATCCTGCTCAATATCCCTTTTGCGCTGATCGGCGGCATCTTCGCGCTGCTCATCACGGGGATCCCGTTGTCGGTTTCGGCGGCCATCGGCTTCATTGCGCTCTTTGGCCAGGCGGTGCTGAACGGCGTGGTCATGGTCGCGTATTTCAACCAATTGCGTGACGCTGGCGCCTCGCCGGAAGAGGCGGTGATGCGGGGATCGTTGACGCGCATGCGGACGGTGCTGATGACGGGGCTTCTCGCCGCCTTGGGGCTGCTGCCGATGGCGGTTTCCACCGGGATCGGCTCGGAAACGCAGAAACCTCTCGCGGTGGTCGTGATCGGCGGCCTGGTGACTGCCACGCTGCTGACTCTTATCGTGCTGCCTTCGCTTTACCTTGTATTCCAGCGCCTGGGCGGCGCCCGGTGGCGCCGCATGGCGTGAGACGGGTGGCTATAGAGGTGATTCTCTGATAGAATGCCGCGCCTTTGCTTTCCGGGAACAAGCCTGCATGCCGACCGTACGCGTCAAGGAAAACGAGCCCTTCGAGGTGGCGTTGCGCCGTTTCAAGCGCACCGTGGAAAAAACCGGGCTTCTCACCGAACTGCGCGCCCGCGAGTTCTACGAAAAGCCTACGGCCTACCGCAAGAGAAAGCTCGCCGCTGCGGTCAAGCGCCACTATAAGCGCCTGCGTAGCCAGACGCTGCCGCCGAAACTCTATTAGGATTGAAGAATCAGGATCGAGGGCCGGACAGGGGTGACCCGTCTGGCCCTCGCCTTTCTCGGGTCCGAGTCTTCCCCTCAATACCCAGGTCCTCAATCCTGCTCTCGCATGTCTCTTAAAGCCAAGATTACCGAGGACATGAAGCTCGCGATGAAGGCAAGAGAGTCGCAGCGGCTGTCGGCTATACGCCTGTTGCTCGCCGCGATCAAACAGCGCGAAGTGGACGAGAGGAAAGACCTTTCAGACGCCGAGGTCGTGGCGGTCATCGAGAAGATGATCAAGCAACGCCGCGACTCCATTACGCAATTCCGAGCGGCCAACCGCAAGGACCTCGTCGACGGCGAGACCTTCGAGCTGAATCTTCTCTCGGGGTACCTGCCTAAGCAACTCACGGACGCCGAGATTGCGGAGGAGGTCTCTGCAGCAATCGCGCAGACGGGCGCAAAGGGCGTGGCCGACACGGGCAAGGTCATGGGGGCATTGAAAGGCAAACTTGCGGGGCGCGCCGACATGGGAAAGGTATCGTCGCTGGTGAAATCGAAGCTTGCCGGCTGAGGGGGATCTTGCGCGTGCGGCTTGCGCTCCGGAGAATTTCGCCTATAAAGGAAAGATGGTGAGTAGGCACGGGCCCCGGCGGCCCATTCATCGAGGCGCGCTTGCTGGCGCGGCACTCCATCAGAGCGCATTCCGGCCGTGATACCGGATTCCTTCAAGCAAGAACTGCTCCATCGCGTCGATATCGTCGACGTGATCGAGCGCTACGTGCCGCTCAAGAAAGGCGGCGCGAACTATTCTGCCTGCTGCCCGTTCCACACCGAGAAGACGCCTTCGTTCACAGTGAGCCCGACCAAGCAGTTCTACCACTGCTTTGGCTGCGGCGTGCACGGCAACGCGATCTCCTTTCTCATGGAATACCAGGGTCTCGGCTATGTGGAGGCGGTAAAGGATCTCGCCGAATCAGTCGGCATGAAGATGCCGGCGTTTGAACCGCGCACCAAGAAACCCGAAGGCGGGCCGGATCTGTACGAGATCATGGAGCGCGCCTGCGAGTACTATCGCGAGCAGTTGAAGGCAACGCCGCGCGCGATCGAATACCTCAAGGGCCGCGGCTTGACTGGCAAGATCGCGGCGCGCTTCGGAATCGGCTATGCACCCGATGGCTGGCAGAACCTGGAGGGGGTCTTCCCGAACTACGCGGATAAGGCTTTGAAGGACACCGGCTTGGTGATAGAGGGCGAAGACAGCGGGCGGCGTTATGACCGCTTTCGCGACCGCATTATTTTCCCCATTCTCAATCAGCGCGGCTCGGTGATCGCGTTCGGGGGCCGCGTGCTCGGCGATGGGGAACCGAAGTACCTCAACTCGCCGGAGACTCCGCTTTTCGAGAAGGGGCGCGAGCTCTACGGTCTTGCCCAGGCGAGGCTGGCGATCCGCGCGGTAGGCCGTGCGATCCTGGTCGAAGGTTATATGGACGTGGTGGCGCTCGCGCAGCACGGCGTCGAATATGCCGTCGCAACGCTCGGAACGGCCACCTCGGCCACACACATCCAGAAGCTTCTGCGGCAGACCGACGAAGTCGTTTTCTGTTTCGACGGCGACGCGGCCGGGCGCAAGGCGGCCTGGCACGCGCTCGAGGTGAGCCTGCCGCATCTTGCCGATAACAAGACGATGCGCTTCCTGTTCCTGCCGCCGGAGCACGATCCCGATAGCTTCGTGCGGGAAAAGGGCAAAGAAGCGTTCGAGAAAAAGCTGGAGACGGCCCGGCCACTGTCGGAGTTCTTTGTGGAAGAGCTAATGGGGCGTGTTGAACTAAATACGCACGAGGGGCGTGGGCGGCTTGTGCACGAAGCGAAACCGCTGCTGAAGCAGATTTCGGCTCGGACGTTACAGTTGCAGCTTATTCAAAGGATCGCGGCCACGGCACATCTGGATGCGGGTCAAACTGCGCGGCTCACAGAAGAACTCACTGAAGCCAGACTCGCTGCACCGGCTCGGGGGATGGACCGTGCAGGGCAGGCCCCAGAGCTGCGGCTGGTCCGAATCCTCCTGCAATGCCTGATTGCCAAACCGGCTCTTGCGAAGGAACTTTCGGCGGAGTTGGTGGACCAACAGTCCCTTGAGGCGCGCGCTCTCATTGCCGTTGCCGAATTCTGTCGCGAAAGCCCGGAAGTGGAAGGCAACATTGTCGTCGACCATTTCCAGGGAACTGAATTCCACAATCTCCTCGAGTCAAACCAAGCCGCCCTTCTGGATACGAAGCTCGAGGCGGAGCACTTGGAGGTGGATTTCCGCGGTGCCCTCGAGCGCTTGCAGGATAAACAAAGGCACCTGCGGTTCGAGGCCTTGAGAGTGAAACCGGGCCGCACGCCGGAAGAGGAAACCGAAATGCTTCGCCTGCTCCGGGAACGCAATCAGGTCCCGGCGAGTCAATCAAATAATGCTATAATTTCAGGTTCCCGTTCGACACCATGAAGGTAGAGAAACTGTGGCGAATCAGAAGCTTAACGTAAAAGCGCGCGCAAAAGCGGTGGCAAGGCTCAGGGCGCAGAAAGCCAAGGCCGCCCAGCGGCTGCGGGCGCAGAAAGAGCGCCTGCGGGCACGCAAGGCGCTGGAGCTCGCTCGTGCCAAGGCTGCCAAGGAAAAAGAGAGGCTTCGCAGGAAGAAACTGAAGGAAGCGGCCCGAGCGAAGGCGGCGCGGGAAAAGGATAAAGCCCGTAAGGCCGTGAATGCGGCGCGGGCGAAGGCCGCAAAGGAGAAGGAGCGTGCCCGGCTCAAGACTGCAAAGGAAAAGCAACGGGCGCGCAAGGCCCTAGAGCTGCAAAGGAGGCGCGAGCGCGCGGCAAAGGAAAAGGCGCGCCTCA
>VBDE01000197.1 GCA_005883665.1 Betaproteobacteria bacterium | reverse complement strand
CGATATGGCAAGCCGGTTTTCCGCGGCGAAGCACGTCGTCGTCCATGCAGGGCAGGTCGTCGTGTACGAGCGAGTAGGCGTGAATGCATTCGACGGCGCAGGCCGCGATTTCGAGCCGCGACGGGTCGGTGCGGACCGGTTCGCCTGCAGAGGCCTCCCCCGCGGCAAACGTGAGCAAGGGCCGTATGCGCTTGCCTCCACCGAGCACCGCGTAGCGCATGGCGTCATGCAGGCGCTGCGGCGCGATTCCTGCCGGCGGGAGAAAACGCTCCAGCGCCGTTTCGACCCGAGCCTGGACTTTTGCCATCCAGGCGGTGAATTCATGCGTCGTCGTCGGCACCGGGGAAGTTTTTCAGGGTGTTTTCTTCAAGCACCTTCACCTGCTGCTGCGCGCGCGCGAGGATCCCCTGGCAGTATTGAGCCAGCTCGAGGCCTCGCTTGTGCGCGGCCAGGGACTGCTCCAGAGTCAGCTTTCCCGACTCCATGGGGTTGATCGGTCTTGACGGGTTTTGACATGACGGAGAGGCGGCCGGTCGCGCCGTTCTGTTCAGGAAACGGCAAAATAGCCGATGAGGGAAGGACGGTCAAATGGGAAAAACCCCTGGTGCCTCCTGGGAAAAAAGGCTAGAATCGCGCCGATTTTACGATCCAAGGAAGGAAGCCCTCCAACCGTATGTCCGACTTGCCCGGTTCGCGAAGACTCAAACCCAACACATCGCAGCTTCCCGTTTCCTGGTACTTCGACCCGCAGGTCTTCGAGCTGGAGCAAAAGCTGCTCTTCGCGAACAGCCCGGGTTATGTCGGGCACGAGCTGATGGTGCCGAACCCGGGCGACTATCACACCCTTGCCTGGATGGGTCACGGCAAGGTCCTTGTCAGGAACGCGAACGGCATCGAGCTCCTGTCGAACGTCTGCCGCCACCGCCAGGCTATCCTGCTCGAAGGCCGCGGCAACGCCCAGAACATCGTCTGCCCGCTGCACCGCTGGACCTACGACATGAAGGGCGAGCTGCTCGGCGCGCCCCACTTCCCCGAAAATCCCTGCCTCAACCTCGGAAAGACTCCGCTGCAGAACTGGCACGGCATGCTGTTCGCGGGCAGGCGTGACGTTGCAAAGGACCTCTCCGGATTCGCGAGCGCAGATGACTTCGATTTCTCCGGCTACATGCTCGACCGCGTGGAAATCCTGGAGTTCGAGCAGAACTGGAAGACCTTCATCGAGGTATACCTCGAGGACTACCACGTGATCCCCTACCATCCGGGATTGGGGAACTTCGTCACTTGCGACGATCTCAAGTGGGACATCGCCGAAACGTATTCGGCACAGGTGGTGGGAGTGAAGGACGGGTTCGCGAAAGCGGGGACGCCGACCTACGCCAAGTGGCACGAGGCCCTCACCCGCTACATGGCGGGCAAACCGGCCAAGCAGGGCGCAATCTGGTTCCTCTACTACCCGAACGTCATGCTCGAGTGGTATCCGCACGTGCTCGTGGTGAGCACGCTGCTGCCGCGCTCACCGACGCACACCACGAACGTCGTCGAGTTCTACTACCCGGAAGAAATCGTGCTCTTCGAGCGCGAATTCGTCGAAGCCGAGCAGGCCGCCTACAGGGAGACCGCGATCGAGGACGACGAGATCGCCAGGCGCATGGACCGCGGCCGGCGCGCGCTGTGGGAGCGCGGCGAAAACGAAGCCGGCCCGTACCAGTCGCCGATGGAAGACGGGATGATGCACTTTCACGAGCACATCAAGCGCGGGCTGGCCGGGCAGCTCTAGAGTTTTTCGGTGCCAGCCGCGGGTAAGATAGCGGCATGATCCTCACCGCGCTCGTCAGCACCGAAATCCTCGCGCAGCGCGCGGACGATCCCGATTGGGTGGTGTTCGACTGCCGCCACGATCTGGCCGATCCGGCGCGTGGGCGCGCCGAGTATGCGGCATCGCACATCCCGGGCGCGCGCTTCCTGCATCTCGACGAGGACCTCTCATCGCCGAAGACCGGAACCAACGGCCGGCATCCGCTTCCCGATCCCGAAGTGCTGATGGAGAAGCTGGGGCGGGCAGGTGTCGATTCGAGAAAGCAGGTCGTTGCCTACGACGCGCAGGGCGGCATGGTCGCTGCGAGATTGTGGTGGCTGCTCCGCTGGCTGGGGCATCTGCCCGTGGCGGTGCTCGACGGCGGCTGGAACCAATGGATCTCCGAAGGGCGAGCGCAGACAGCCGAGGTGCCGCAGCCGCAACCGACGCGATTTTCGGGCAAGGCAAACTCTAACTGGGTCGGTGCAGATTTTGTCCACGCCCGCCTCTACAATCCGGGCATGGTGCTCGTCGATGCGCGCGCGCCGGACCGTTTCCGCGGGCAGAACGAGACTCTCGACCCCGTGGGCGGGCGCATCCCGGGCGCGCGCAACCGGTATTTCCGCGACAACCTCGACGCGAGCGGGCGTTTCAAGTCGCCTGAAGCGCTCGAGCAGGAGTTCAGTGCCGTACTCGGTCTCGCGGGCGCTGAAAACGTCGTGAGCTACTGCGGCTCCGGGGTTTCCGCCTGCCACAACCTTCTCGCCATGGAGGTCGCCGGCCTGCGCGGGGCGCGCCTCTATCCCGGGTCCTGGAGCGAATGGTGCGCCGATCCCTCGCGGCCGGTCGAGTCGGGAGAGCCGAAAGCGGCAAGGCGCTGAGGCGCGATGGGCTCCGCGTGGCTTGCCGACACCGTTCTCATCGTGCATGTCGTGTTCGTGTTGTTCGTCGTCGGCGGCTTCGCGCTGATTCTCGCCGGGGCGGGGCGATGGGGCTGGGTGCGCAACCGCGCGTTTCGCATCGCGCACCTCGCCGCGATCGTGTTTGTCGCCATCGAGACACTGCTCGGCTTCACCTGCCCGCTGACGCTCTGGGAGGACGTATTGCGCACCACCGGGCGCGGCGAGCGCAGCTTTATCGGCCGCTGGCTTGCATGGCTGCTTTACTACAATCTTCCCGAATGGGTGTTCGCGATCGCCTATTGCGCGTTTGCCCTGGCGGTGGTGTGGGCCTGGCGCGCGATCCCGCCGCGAGCGCGCTCGAACCGCCACGCGCTATGATCTCGGTTACGTTGCCCGGCCCGCCTCGATGAAGCAATACCTCGATCTCATGCGCCACGTGCTCGATCACGGTCACAAAAAGACCGACCGAACAGGCACCGGCACGCTGTCCACCTTCGGCTGGCAGATGCGATTCGACCTGGCAGCCGGCTTTCCGCTGCTGACCACGAAGAAAGTCCATCTCAAATCGATCATCTACGAGCTGCTCTGGTTCCTGAGGGGCGAAACCAACGTGCACTGGCTGCAGGAGCGCGGCGTCACGATCTGGGACGAGTGGGCCGACGCGAACGGAGAGCTCGGGCCTGTGTACGGTTCGCAGTGGCGCAGCTGGCCCTCGGCCGACGGGGGCGCGATCGATCAGATCGCGCAAGTCGTGAATTCGATCAGGACGCGGCCGGATTCACGCCGCCACATCGTGACGGCCTGGAACCCCGCCGAGATCGACAAGATGAAGCTGCCCCCGTGTCACGTCCTGTTTCAGTTCTACGTGGCGGAAGGACGGCTTTCTTGCCAGATGTACCAGCGCAGCGCCGACATTTTCCTCGGCGTGCCGTTCAACATCGCTTCCTATGCGCTTCTCACGCTGATCGTTTCGCAGGTATGTGGGCTGAAGCCGGGCGAATTCGTGCATACCTTCGGCGACGCGCACCTCTACCTCAACCATCTGGAGCAGGCGAGAGAGCAGCTCGCGCGCTCGCCACGGCCGCTGCCGCGCATGCGGCTCAACCCGGCGATACGGGATGTTTTCGGTTTCCGCTACGAGGATTTCACCCTCGAGGCGTACGATCCGCACCCCGCGATCAAGGCCCCGATCGCGGTCTAGAGTTCGGCCGTGCGCTCGGGTGCCAGGCGGCGCAGCAGTGCCGCACCGGAGTCAAGGGCTGCGCGGAGTCCCCGAGACGAAGGCAGCGGCGTGGCGGCGCCGTTGATCGGAACGCCCAGAGCGGCCCGCCCGGTTTCCTTTCCAGAAGCGTCGCGGTAGACCAGCTCGTTCGTGTCGAAATCGTACTCGGGATGACGCGCATCGTTCCACTGGTTGAGGAACACCATGTAAAAGGGCACGAAGAGCCCGTGGCGTGGCTCGCGGTGCTGCAGGCCGAACACGAATTCGGGCTGCTGCTTGACCGCGAATCCGCTGTGGCAATGCTGCACCCAGATATAGTCGCCGATGGCGATGAGCTTCCAGAACGGCTCCTCGTCGTAGAACTTGAGCTTCACCATCTTGCCGTACTTGCGCATCCCTGAGAGATACCCGATTGTCGCCTCGATCTCGGTGTGCAAGGTGAGCACCGTGATGTCCGGGGGCAAGGAATCCGCCCGCTCGCGCAGCGCCTTCCCAACCGGGTTGACCAGCATCACGCGGATTTCGTAGGCCTTCTCGATTACACCTCGCAGCAGACTGTCGTCGGCAACGAAGGTGTCGTGTCCGGTGAGGGTCAGGACGAAAGCGTCGCGCGCGGCCGGCAGCTGCCTCACCAAGGCTTGTTCCCGCCGCAGCGACCACCAACCCGCTCCGGCATTGCGCGCATACATCAGGGACGCGAGCCGCGCGATGCGGACGCCCTGCCGATGATCCCACGCGATCTTGGCCAGATTGAACAGCAGTGCGAGGACCGATGCCAGGGCGATCTCGGTCGCGAGCAGGAGATTGGGATTGCGCTCGACGTGAGGCCACCATTCGTTCAGGATGTAATTCGCCATCCCGGGGAGGGAGAACGCGATGGCGACCGCGAGCAAGGTAATGACCCCGTGCGAAAGGAAATGCCGCAGTCCGCTCCAGAGGCTGTGCGTGGGCGCCCCACGATACATGGACATGAAGGTTCGCATTTGCTCACCTCGGCGTCGCCCGGATCATCGGTTCCATTCCTGCTCGCCCCGGCCGGCGTGCGAGACGATGGCGTCCAGCGTGCGCATCGAGACGTCCTCGAGCGGCCCGCCGAGCCCGACCGCCGCGCGCGCTTCGGCCAATGCCTCGTCATGACGGTCGAGTTCCTCGAGCGTTTGGGCCAGATTGTTGTGCGCGGCGGCCGACCGCGGATGAACGAGAGTGGCCCGCCGGAACGCCTGTTCGGCCGCTTCTAGATCGCTGTCGCGATGGGCCGAATTTCCCAGCCCTATGAGCGCCGTAAGATTGTCGGGCCAGTGCTCGAGCGCGCTCTCGTAGGCTTCCCTCGCCGACGCGGCTCGGCCGGTTTTTTCGAGCCGCGCCACCGCGCTCAAATAGTCGCCTACAGGCACGCTCGCCGGCAAGCGCCGTGGCGGCAGCGCGAGCATCGCCCAATAGCCGCTGCGCCGCCAAGTATGCTCGAAGGTATCGAGCGGCAATTGGAGGCGTGGCTCCGTGCCCGAGCGCAGGGTGATGCGCTGGGCCTTGAGGTCATAGCCGATCGCCACGGCGTAATGCCAGGCCGGATACCAGTCCAGGGCGAGGTTCTGCAGCACGACCACCGGGTTTCCTGCAGCGATCTCGGCGAGTAGATCCGAGAGGCTCGGAGCGAGCTCGATCGCGACAAAACCGTTGCGACGCGCCGCCGCGAGCATCTCGATCTGCAGGCTCCCGTGCCGATCGGGGAGATAGACTTGCGGGCGCAGCGCCTCCGGTTCGATCGCCTTGCCTCCGGCGCTGAGCACCATCGCCAAAGCGGCCGGACCGCATTGATAGTCCTCCTGCGGAAAGAACGGGACCGCTTCGAGCTCCGCGCGCTGCGGAATCCCAGCGGAACGGCTCCCCACCAGGGCTTGCAGCTGCGGCGCGGCGCAGCCTGCAAGCCCGAGAAGAAAGATGCCCGCCGCCGTAAGGCGGCGGGCGACACACCGGCGCGGTCGAGAGGGGAGGATCACTTGGCCGGCCGGGTGAAGCTGAAAACCTTGGTGAAGCCCAGAATATCGGTTACGAGAAGGATCACGAACACGAGAAACCCAAGCCACAGCGCGCTCTCGAACCCGTTGCCCGCTGCGGGAAGCGAGTCGAACCGCGCGGCGAGCCGCTCGACTTCGTCATCGCTCAAGGCGTTGACGCGCGCCTTCGCGTCGTCGGCACTCACGCCCTGCCGCTCAAGCGCGGCGCGGACATTGGCCCGGTCAAGAAGCGAACCCAGGAGCTCGCGCCCCGACAAACCATCCTGTCGGGTGGTTTCGACCCGATCGGTTGCGACCAGCTCGGCTTGCACAGCCGGAATCGGCAGACCCAGGGCGCACAGGCTGACGACAAGAATCTTTGCGACGGTCCGGTTAAGGCTTGGCATCTTTTTTCCTCCTCACTTGAACAAGTAGGGTTTTCTTATACCCGACTTTTCATGTGCGCACGAGCTTGCCTTCCACCACCCGGACCTTATCGCCTACTGCGAGGGTGGGCGGGCTCGACAGAGAAATGGTGCGAAAGGAGCCGTCGTCCATGCGCACCGTCACTCGATATGCGTAGCGCTTTTTCACGTTCTTCTCGATCTCGTTCCCGGCAATGGCGCCTCCGGCCCCGAGGAGCGTGACCGCAGTGCCGCCTCCCGCGCCCGTCTGCTCGCCGGATTCGCTGCCGGCGGGCGCACCTGCCGCAGCACCGGCACCGCCCGCTTCCTCGCGTACCTCGACGGTCCGGATGGACTCGACCGTGCCGCATAACGCACAGCTGCTTGCCGGGACGGATTTGCGTCCGCGGTCTGCCGGCCGGTCTGCCGGCCGTGCGTCGCCCTGCTTTAGCGAGAGCCCGCTCTGCAGCAAGCCCGTGACGGCGCCGACGCCGATCAGGCTCGCAATCAGCACCGAAACCGTTCGTCCTGTGAAGAGAGGATCGATCCGCATTTGTCTCGATTGGAGCGCGCTTGCTTCAGCAAATTGTTTTCTCCCGTCGCTAGAATCACGCTGGAATCGCAGGCATGAGTGCAATCCCCATGCCAACATCAAGCTTTCGAGCTAACTCAATGGGTTATCGGCAATCCCCGGATGCCGAAGACTCTCGATGCGTCGCTTGTCAACGACGGTTTCCAGCGCCCGACGAAAATCGAGCTGATGAGAAAGGGAATTTGTTGTCGCCCTGGGGCGACAGCGCGAACGGATCCCGCGCGCGATTGGCCGGTCTCAGCCCTTTTCGGGTTTGAACATCTTCGGCTCGAGCTTGTGGCGCTCGAGCAGCTTGTAGAACTCGGTGCGATTGCGCTGCGCGAGCTTCGCCGCCTGGGTCACGCTGCCGCCGGTGATTCGCAGGATGCGAATCAGGTATTCGCGCTCGAAGGCTCCCCGCGCCTCCTCGAGCGACGCGAGCTGCGCGGGCTCCTCTTTCAACGCCTGCTGGATGAGCGAGGCCGGCACGACGCCAGAAGTGCAGAGTGCAACCGCCTGTTCGATCACGTTGACGAGCTGCCGCACGTTGCCCGGCCAAGGTGCTGCAAGGAGCGTTTGAAGCGCCTCCGGAGCCATTGCCTGGACGTCCTTCCCGTAACGCGCAGCGGTGACTCTGAGGTAATGCACCGCCAAAGGAACGATGTCCTCACGCCGCTCGGACAGGGGCGGGAGAGCGAGCGAGACCACGTTCAGTCGATAGTAGAGATCCTCGCGGAACCGCCCCATTTTCATCTGCGCGTCGAGGTCGCGGTGCGTGGCGGAGATGATGCGCACGTCGACCGTCGTCCCTTGGGTCGCACCGACTGCACGCACCTCGCGGTCCTGCAGTACGCGCAAAAGCTTGGCCTGCAGAGCAAGCGGCATGTCGCCGATTTCGTCCAAAAACAGCGTCCCCCCGTCGGCGGCAGGGATGAGCCCCTTGTGATCGTAGCTCGCACCGGTAAACGAGCCTTTGCGGTGGCCAAACAATTCCGATTCGAGCAGATTTTCCGGGATGGCCGCGCAATTGACGGCTACGAAGGGTCCCTGCGAGCGCTGGCTCGCGCGGTGTATCGCGCGCGCGAGGAGCTCCTTTCCCGTACCGCTCGCTCCCTGGATGAACACGCTCGCCTCCGACTGGGCAACCAGGCGCGCCTGATGGAGCACGTTTTCCATTTTCGGGCTCAGCGTCACGAAGTCGCGCCGCCAGTCCTCCTCGCCTTCACTCGGGCCGACTCCGGAAAGCCGCAGCGCCTGTTCCACCTGGTCGAGCAGGTGCTTTCCGTCGAACGGCTTGGATTGAAACCCGAAAACCCCGCGGCGCGTGGCGGCGACCGCCTCGGGGATCGTGCCGTGCGCAGTCAGGATGATGACGGGAAGAGTCGGCGCCTGCTTGCGGATTTCGTCAAACAAGGTCAGGCCGTCCATTCCGCCCATCTTGAGGTCCGTAATGACGAGCTCGGGGCGCGAGGCCGCGAGCACGGCGAGCGCCTTCTCCCCGCTGTCCGCTCCCTTGACGCTGTGGCCCGCGGCGGTAAGTCGCAGGGATATGAGTTTCAGAATATCCGGATCGTCGTCTACGAGAAGAATCGTGCTCATCTTGGCCGCGCCTGCTCGCGTTCTATGATATTGCGCTCGACCGCCTTCAGTGCCTCGAGCTGCTCCTTAAGTTGAGCCGTGCGGCGCTGCTCGCGCAAGCGCTCGCTGATCTGGGCGTGAAGCAGTCCGGCGAACTGCTGCATGGGGCCCGGCGGCGATTCGTAAGCCCCGCCGCCCGCGAGGGAGTCAAGCAGGCCCGCAGCTCGGGTGTCGTCGTTGAACGCCGTTCCGGGCAACGCAAGCAGCAGCGCGAGCCGGACCCGCCCGTAGGCGCCGCGATCCTTGGAAAGCAACTGGGTCGAAGCGTTCAATTCGCGTTGCTGCTCCTCGGCCTGAAGCGCCGCGACTCTCTGGGTGTAAGCGATCAGCTCGATGACCTGGCGCGATTCGCGGTTCTCGCGGGCCGAAGGAACGCCTGAGGCTCCGGGAGCACTTAGCATTGAAAAGTCGGCACACCCGGCGAGCACCGAGATGCAGCAGAGGATTGCGACGATCCGGATCATGGCTCGGCACGCGGCGACCCGGCCGCAAGCGTGACGCGGAAATGGGCGCCACCTTCGCGATCGTTCACGACCTCGATTCGACCGTCGTGAGCCACCACAAACTCCCTTGCAATCGCGAGCCCCAGACCGCTGCCCCGCACGCGGCCGTGATGGACGTCCTCGCCCTGATAAAACCAGTCGAATATCCGATCGCGATCCTCGGCGGGAATTCCCGGACCCGCGTCTCTCACGTCGAACACCACCTCAGCCCCCTCTCGTCGCAGCGCCAGCGAAATCATACCCTCGTCCGGCGAGTATTTGATCGCATTGGAGACCAGATTCGCCGCGACAGCGCGTAATTTTTCCTCGTCCGCCTGAAGTATGACCGGGGCCAGCTGCAGGTCGGCGCGGATGCCGCGGGCCTGGACTGCCAGCCTGTGATCGTCGAGCACCTGTTCCACGACCCGGTCGAATCGCACCGCCGTCAGCTCCAGACGCCCCACGCTCTCCTGAGCTCGATGGTAGTTCAACAGGCCCTCGATCAGCTGCTGCAATTGCACGCTTTTTTGCCGGAGGATTTCTACGATTTCGCGCTGGCCCGGCGAGAGCGACCCGGCGGTCCCCTCGACCAGCAGCTCGGATCCTTCACGAAGCGCCGTCAGCGGCGTTTTCAGCTCGTGCGAGACGTGCCGCAGGAACAAGCGCTTCTGTTGTTCGAGCTCGATCAGCCGCTGACGCAGCCAATCGAGCCGGCTGCCCAGGTATTTCAGGTCCGCTGGCCCGCCGACCCGTATGTCGCCCTCGAACTCGCCCGCGCCGAGGCGCCGGATCGCCTGGTCCAGCTGGCGGATCGGTCTCGCGATAAGGAGGGTGACCCCGGCCGCGAGGAGTACGCCGAGCGGTATCGTCGCCGCGAGCTGCAGCCAGAGGATGCGCTGCGCGCGCTCGCCCGTGCGTTGCATGGACTCCACCTCGCGGTCGATCAAGGCGTTACTCGTGTTGAGCACGTCCCGCGCCAGCCCCGACAGCACCAAGTAGCCTTCTACGAGCGCCTTCTTGTCGACCGCCGTCTTCGGTTTGCCGAGCAACTGTTCGTAGAGCCCCTGCTCCTTGTCGATCGTGCTGTTAAGATCGTGCAGCTGCGGCTCGTCGAGCGGCTGCAGGGACAGCTCGCTGGTGTTCGCCTTGAAGTTCGCCCTCAGCCGAGCGTAGTCCTTGAGGAGCTCTTCGTCGTCGAGGATCAGATACTGGCGCACCACCCGTTCGAGCGCGGTGGTTTGCTCGACCAAGAGCCGGCTGCCGCGAGAGGCTTGTGCCGCCTGAGAGACCGCCGTCTGGCTCTGACCTGCAAGCTGCTCGACGTACACCGCAGCGTTGTAAAAAGCCACGACGAGCGGCGCCGCGACGAGCGCGAAGGCGAGCAACAGCAGGCTCAGAAACGATCGCGGATAGTAGCGCTGGGGGAAATCGAGCCCGATTCTCATGGCCCGCTATAATGCCGCAGTTTTGCGCATCGTGAACTTGGTCTCCCGTTCCGAGGGTCCGAAATGACCGGCTTTTCGCGCGTCGCCATTATCGCCGCCGTGGCGCGCAACGGCGTCATCGGCCACCGCAACCGGATGCCCTGGCACTTGCCGGAGGACTTGAGGCGTTTCAGGCAACTTACGCTTGGTCACGCGGTGATCATGGGTCGCCGAACGTTTGAATCGATCGGTAAGCCTCTTGCCGGACGAAACAACATCGTGGTCACCCGCTCGCCCGTTTGGACCCGCGCGGGCTGCCACGCCGCCCATTCACTCGAAACCGCTCTTGCAGCGGTCCACGAGCGGGAGGACGCGTTCGTCATCGGGGGCACGCAGATCTACGCGCTCGCGCTTCCGATCGCCTCCCGCCTCTATATTACCGAGATCGAGCGCGACTTCGAGGGCGACGCGTTTTTCCCGGAGTTCGACCGTTCACGATGGCGCGAGGTCTCGCGCGAGTCTCGCGTTCTTGACGGCGCAGGGGGCTTCAGCTACCACTTCGTCGCGTACGATCCCCGAACCTGATTTCGCGCCACGTCCGGCTTCCGCGCATCGGTCTTTATTCGGGCGGGCCAACTGATGCCGAGGTCACCAGGCTCTTGACGGAGATCGGGAAGAGTCGCAGGAAAAGGCTCGATGAGATGATCAAGCTTTCACCTTATCCCCGACAACGACGCAGTTGCGCCCCGACCGCTTGGCCTGATACAGGGCAGCGTCGGCGACTCGCAGCACCTCCTGCCCACCCTCGCCGTGATCGGGAAACATCCCGATGCCAACGGATATCGTGATGGGTCCGACGCGCCGGCCCTCGTACTCGATCTCGAGATTCTGCACCTGCCGGCGGAGCTTTTCGGCGCGCTCCAAGACCGTTCCCTGCGAGGCCGGAGCCATGACCAGCACGAACTCTTCGCCGCCATAGCGCGAGACGATATCCTCGCCCCGCGCAGCGGACAGCATGTACTGGCCTATCGCGCGCAGCACCGCATCCCCCGCCGCGTGGCCGAGCGTGTCGTTGAAGCGCTTGAAGTTGTCGATGTCGATCATCAACACGCCGAAGGGCTGGCTGCTGCGCCGAGCGCGGCTTTCTTCCCGGCCGAGTGACTCTTCGAGGTAGCGGCGGTTATGGAGGCCGGTCAGCCCGTCGTGCACGACCTGATCCTGCAAGCGGAGGTTTGCCTGCGTCAGTTCCTGCTCCGCCCATAGCCGCTTTTTGATCTCCTGGTCCAGGGCGGCTCTCGCCACTTCGAGGTGCGCGTCGCGCTGGGCGATACCACGACCCAGCTGGGCGTTCAGCCGTTCGAGATTCACCGTGTGCCGGTGGAGCTTCCGAGCGATCGGGCGCAGGAAAGAGTCGATGGATTTATGCTCGGAATGCGCCTCCGCAGGCGGTGGACACGGCCCAGAAAGAGCCGCATCGACGACCGCGAGCAGCGTCTCGGGGTTGACGAGCTTGGCAACGAAGGATGCGCCAAAGGTGGTCGCCAAGGCCTCGGCTTCGGCCGCGATGTGGGCGGCGGCCCGAAACACGATCCGCGGCTGGACCGAGTTCGGTTCCGAGCGCAAATTGAGGACGAACTGACAACCGTCCATACCCGAGGTGAGTATGTCGATGATCACCAAGTCGGGTCTTTCGGCGCGAACGATCCGCAACGCTTCTTCACCGCCGCGGGCCTCCAGCAAACGATACCCACGGTCTCGGAGCAGCGTTGCAACGAAACGCAGATTGACCGGTCTGTCCTCGATGATAAGAATCGTGGCCACGACCTCCCCCGATTTCCATCCTATGCCCGGAGAGCCCGCTTCGGCCCCTTCCAGACAACAGAGTGCGAAATGGATAATTATGCCCCTGTCATAGGTCAATACAGGTAACGAAAATGTCACGGAGGGTGAGCCGAAAGGAGGAGGCCCCCCTACGGGCGCATCATTGCTCGGCGTTGAACCACTTGACCGCAGACGCCTCGTCTCGAAAACTCTGAACGTTGACGCCGTGCTGGCGCCCTATCAATTCGATGTACTGATGGGAGATGCCCAGCTCCTCGGAATCGCCTAGGAGGGCGATCTTATGTGACGGATCGGAGCTGAGTTTCCTGAAGTACGCGAGAAATCCAGACCTCTCGACGGTGAAAACCGGGTTCGAGGAGATCACGCAGATCAGCACCCACGATCGCTTGTGCTTGATCGCGGCGTCGGCGACGATTCGCAAAAAATCCCGCGTCTCCTCCATCGTCTCGCGATTGAACAGTTCAGCCTTCAAATACTGCGGCTCGATGGTAATTTTGTACAACATATTTACGGCGTGCAGCGCCTCCACCCGCTCCGGGTGCCCGGGAAATTCGATACCACAGTACGCAGACTTGCCGAGCAAGAAAACATTAGTTGGTAGCAAAGGGAAATGAAGAGTTGTGACAGTGCGAATAGGCTCTACGGATCAGATTTCTCCGGCTTGTAAGGTATTTCCCGATAGGTCCTTCCCTCGAAGGAAGATTGCTGCTCCCTCAACAAGTAGTGAGGCAGCTACCTCCAGTCGCTCGCTCACCACAAAAAATTAACGTTTGCGCTATGGCAGATAGAAATCCGATTCGCTATCATGAAAGCCTGCTTGTAAAGCACCTTCCCTCCCTCCCGGTGCGGATGCGGGCAGGCGGCCCCGGCGCCCGCCGGGGTTTTTTTTCCAGGTGCGAGCCTCTTCACCCCTCACATCATCCCGGAGGAAACGTCCGTCTTATCGATCATCCCGCCGAGCTCGACTTTGAGCGCTTGCGCTTCCTGCTCAAGCAACGCATAGGCCGCTTGCACTTTTTCCAGATTCTTCACCAAATCGAGTTCCTCCAGTTTTCCCGCCGCTTCCTGTGCCGCACCAGCGGAAAGGTTGCGGAACATCCCGCGCAAGGTATGGATGTCGTAGGCAAAACGGCCGGCGTTCCCGGTTTTCATCGCCTCGCGGGCGCTCGCCATGAGCGGCTCGCATTCCTGCAGGAACAGTTTCGTAATCTCGCCGAGCAACTGCATGTCACCGTCGACCCGATCGAGCAACGTCGCCCGATCGAGCACGATCTTTTTGGTTTGCGCCGACTTTGACCGCTCACGGCAAGCAAGATGCAGCCGCTCGACGGCTTCGAGCAGCATCGCCGGTTGGATCGGCTTGATCAAATAGCCGTCCATACCTGCCTTCAGGCAACGTTCGCGGTCGCCCACCATCGCATGCGCGGTGAGTGCGACGATGGGAATGTATCCACCGGTAACTTTTTCCCGGTTTCGAATTGCAGCGGTAGTTTCAATCCCGTCCATTCTGGGCATCTGCACGTCCATGAGTACAAGATCGAAATGCTTGCGTTCGAGCGTTTTCAGCGCCGCGGCGCCGTTGTCCGCCGCAACGACTCTGTACCCCTCTTTCTCGAGCACGTGCTGGGCAAGTCTGCGGTTTACCGGATTGTCCTCGACCAACAAAATTTCCAGCGCAGGTTTGATTTTTTGCGCGGCCTCCGACTCAGCCGGTGCCCGCCGGGCTCCGCTCCGGGACGAGATGCCGAACGCGGAGCGGACCGCATCCAGCAGTTCCGACTGCTTCGCCGGCTTGGTCACGCAGGACAGGACTCCGCTATCGAGACGGTCTGCCTCGCGCCGCAGGGCTGAACCAAGCACGATCACGGCTTGCACCCCGAGGCGCGGGCTCTTGCGTATCTGCGCGGCGAGTTCGTAGCTATCCACGCCGGGCAAGGTGTCGTCCAGAAGCACCAGTCGGCACGGTGCCTTTGCGCGTTTCGCCCGTTCCAGGAATTCCGTCGCGGCCTTGCAGTTCTCCGCTTCGTGCGCTTCGACGTTCCATCGCTTCAGTGTGTCCACGATGATGCGGCGGCTCACGGGATGGTCTTCCACCACCAGAGCCCGGAGTCCCTTGAAGTCGAGAGCGCTCGGTTCGGCTCGCGTCGCCGTCTGCAGGCCAAAACGTACCGTGAAGTGGAAAATGCTCCCCTTGCCCGGCTCGCTTTCGACCCAGATCTTTCCCTTCAGCATTTCGACCAGGCGCGCCGAAACCGTCAACCCCAGTCCGGTGCCCCCGTAAATGCGCGTCGTCGAGGTGTCGCCCTGCGAGAACGGCGCAAAGATGGCGGTCTGTTTCTCCTTGTCGATGCCGACCCCCGTGTCGCTCACGGTGAAATAACAGGTCACTTCGCCGTCGTCGCTCGATTGAGGTTGAACGCGCATCACCACTTCGCCGCGCTCGGTGAACTTGATGGCATTGCCCACCAGGTTAAGTACAATCTGGCGTAACCTGACCGGGTCGCCGAGCAGGGCGTCGGGGGTGTCCGGCCCGATTTCACAGGCGAGCTCGAGGCCTTTCCTGTGGGCCTCGAGCGCCAGCGTTTTCATCGCGTCGCCCATGCTCTCGCGCAGCGAGAACGGGATGGTCTCGACTTCCAGCCGCCCGGCCTCGATCTTCGAAAAATCCAGAATGTCGTTGATGACCCTCAAAAGGGACCCGCCGGAGGCTTTTACGAGATCAAGGTACTCGCGCTGCTCAGGCGTCAGAGTCGTCTGCAAGGCGATCTCGGTCATCCCGATGATGGCATTCATCGGAGTCCGGATTTCATGACTCATGTTGGCCAGAAACTCTGACTTTGCCAGATTCGCCGCCTCGGCCACCCGCTTCGCCTTGTGCAAGTCCTCTTCGGCCTGCTTGCGCATCTCGATTTCTTTCTGCAGCAGATCGTTCGCCGCGATCAGACTCGCGGTACGCTCGCGTATTTTGGTTTCAAGGCTTTCGTTGACCTTGGACAACTCCCGTTCAGCGATTTTGCGCTGTTTGACCTGCGTCGCAAGCTCTGCGCTCTTGCCGTACAAGTCGACAAACACCGCCACCTTCGACTTCAGGATGTCGGGGTTCACCGGCTTCAGAATGTAATCCACGGCGCCGACTTCATATCCCCGGAATACCGATTGCGCGTCTTCGAGGGCTGCAGTGAGGAAAATGATTGGAGTGTGGCGGGAACGTTTGAGCTTGCGGATCAGTGTGGCGGTTTCGAAACCGTCCATTACAGGCATCAGGATGTCGAGGAGAATGAGGGCGAAGTCGGTTTCGAGAATCTGTCTCAGGGCCTCCTTTCCCGACCCGACCGCCAGCACGTTCCGGTCGGGTCCGGAGAGGAGCTCCTGCATCGCAACCAGGCTATGCCGCTCGTCATCGACCACAAGAATGTTAGCTTGCGATGAGCCGGACACGGCCGTCTCCGGTCACTTGGCGAGTCCGACCCGCAATAGCGACAACAGCTGTTCGATATTGACGGGCTTGGAGATGTAGTCCGACGCGCCGGCCTCGATGCATTTCTCGCGGTCCCCCTTCATCGCTTTGGCGGTCACTGCGATGATCGGAAGGTTCTTGAATTCCTGCAGGCCGCGAATGATTCGGATCGTATCGTATCCGTCGAGCTCGGGCATCATGATGTCCATGAGGACCACATCGATGTCGGGGTTGTTTTTCAGCGTCTCGAGCCCGTCTTTGCCGTTCTCCGCATTGAGCACCGTGATGCCGTGCTGCTCCAAAGCCCCGGTCAAAGCGAATATGTTCCTTATGTCGTCGTCGACAATCAGCACTTTCTTGCCGGCGAAATCCGGCGTGGGCCCATGGATAGCGGCCAGCAGCTGGTCGCGCTTGCCCGTCGGCAGTTCGTTGACCGTCTGATGCAGGAACAGCGTCGTTTCCTCCAAAACGGCTTCGAGGGTTCGCGCGTTTTTCAGCACGGCGACTTCCGCCAGCTTTCTGAGCTTGTCCCGCGCGCTGCCACTCAGGGCGTCCGTTTCATAGATCACGATCGGTAATTCGGACGCCGTTTCGGATTGAACGATTTTCTTGATGAGGTCGATCGCCGTCATATCGCGAAGCGTCGAACCGAGCACCATGCAATCGAACTGATTTTTCTGCAGGACACCGAGGGCCTGCTTGCCTGCGGGTACATCCGTGATCTTCACGTCCTCCCCGCGCAGGGCTTCGGTGATGCTCGCCCGCTCGGCATCGTTTCCATCGACGACGAGAAGCGTTCTGATCTCGTGCTCGATGATCCTGCGCGTCTTGGCGAGGGCTTCCTGGAGCGCTTCCTTCACCGCTGGCTTTTGCACCACCCCCAGGGCTCCCATGTGAAGGCATTTGTGCATGTGGTCGGCCACGGAGATGACGTTCACCGGGATATGCCGCGTTTTCGGATCGTGCTTCAGGAAATCGAGGACCGCCCATCCGTCCATGTCCGGAAGCTTCAAGTCCAGAGTGATCGCGTCCGGCGCAAGCTCCTTGACAAGAACGAGGGCCGTATTGCCGTCCAGGGCGATTACGCCCTTGAACCCGCTTTCGCGCGCGACATCGAGTAGCGTCGCGGCGAACTTCGCGTCGTCTTCGACGATCAGGACGACGCGGTCGCCGGGCTGGATGTTCTCGCGATCGTCGCTCACCTGCGGCTGCACGCGCGCCGCACGCCCCGCTTTCGGCCCCGGGCTCGCGCTCGATCGCTTGGCGGGAGCCGGGCCGAGCTTGGGCTCGGGGGCAGGATTCGGAATTCTCGCCTCCGTTCTCGCCTCGGTTCTCGCCTCGACCCCCGCCGGCTCGTCGGTAAACGGCAAGTAAAGCGTGAACGTGCTGCCTTTGCCCGGAGTGCTTTCGACCCGGATTTCCCCGCCAAGCAGGCGCGTGAGCTCGCGGCTGATGGAAAGTCCGAGTCCCGTGCCGCCGTATTTGCGGCTGGTCGTTCCGTCGGCTTGCTGGAAGGCTTCGAAAATGACCTTCCTCTTGTTTTCTGGAATTCCGATCCCCGTGTCCGTTACGGTAAACGCCGCCACTTTTTCCGCCGCATCCAGCTGCGGGTGCCCGGCGGTCCATCCGGATTTCGCGAGGGCAATCCGCAGATCCACTTTGCCGTTTTCGGTAAACTTGATCGCATTCGAGAGCAGATTCTTCAGGATCTGCTGGAGCCGCTTTTCGTCGGTGTAAATCACCGCGGGCAAGCCCGGGGCCGCCTCCACCGTGAAGCCCAAGCCCTTGTCCTGGGCAACCTGGCGGAAGGTCCGCTCGACGTAGTCCCGCAGCCCGGAGAAGCGTTCGGGCGCAATGTCGAGGGTGACGGTACCCGATTCGATCTTGGCCAGATCGAGAATATCGTTGATGAGGGAAAGAAGATCCGTGCCGGCTGCATAGATGGTCTGCGCGTAATCGATCTGCTTCGGCAGGAGATTCTTGGCTACGTTGTCGGTGAGCAGCTTCGCCAGGATCAGCAGGCTGTTCAGCGGCGTGCGCAGCTCGTGCGACATATTCGCCAGAAACTCGGATTTGTAGCGCGAGGAGAGCGCGAGTTGCTCAGCCTTTTCCTCGAGCGCGGCCTTGGCCTGCTCGACTTCTCGGTTCTTGAATTCGACCTGCCTCATTTGCTCCGAAAGAAGCTTCGCCTTCTCCTGAAGTTGCTCGTTGGTGCGCTGCAGCTCCTCCTGCTGATTCTTGAGCAGTCTCTCGGAGTTCTGCAGATTCTGCGCCTGCTGCTCCAGGCGGTCGTTGGTTTCCTTGAGCTCCTCCTGCTGGCTTTGCAGTTCCTTGGTGAGCGATTGCGACTGCTCGAGCAAAGATTCGGTGCGCATGTTTGCCTCGATGGTGTTGAATACGACACCGATACTTTCAGTCAGCTGATCGAGAAACGACAGGTGCGTTTCGCTGAACTTTCTGAGCGAGGCCAGCTCGACGACCGCCTTGACCTCGCCTTCAAACAGCACCGGCAGGATGATGACGTTCGATGGCGCCGCGGAACCGAGAATCGAGCCGACGCGGATGTAGTCGTCGGGGACATCCTCGAGCAGAATGCGCTTCTTCTCGTAAGCGCATTGCCCTACCAGGCCTTCGCCGATCTGCAGCGTTTTCAAGAGGTGCTTGTTCGGCTTGGAGGCGTAGCTGGCGAGCAGCTCGAGACTGGACTCGTCGCCGTGTTTCACCTGGGTGTAGAAGACGCCTTGCTGAGCGTTCACGAGCGGCGCCAGCTCCGACAGCACCAGTTTCGATACCGTCACCAAGTCGGTGTGACCTTGCAGCATTTGGCTAAATTTTGCGAGATTGGTCTTGAGCCAGTCCTGCTCGTTGTTCTTGAGGGTCGTGCTCTTGAGATTGCGGATCATCTCGTTGATATTGTCCTTCAGGACCGCCACTTCACCCATCGTCTCCACCGTGATCGATCGCGTGAGATCGCCCTTCGTCACCGCTGTCGCTACCTCCGCGATGGATCGCACCTGGGTCGTGAGGTTCGCCGCCAGCTGATTCACATTGTCGGTGAGGTCCCGCCACAATCCGGCGGCGCCCGGCACCCTCGCCTGGCCTCCCAGCTTGCCGTCGGTGCCCACCTCGCGCGCCACGTTGGTCACCTGGTCGGCGAATGTCGCCAGCGTGTCGATCATGCCGTTGATGGTGTCGGCCAGAGCCGCGATTTCGCCTTTCGCCTCGAAGACCACCTTTCGCTTCAGGTCGCCTTTTGCCACGGCGGTCACCACCTGTGCTATGCCGCGCACCTGGTTGGTGAGGTTTGCCGCCATCGAGTTCACGTTGTCGGTGAGGTCCTTCCAGGTGCCGGCCACTCCGGGCACCTGCGCCTGACCGCCGAGCTTGCCGTCGGTGCCCACCTCGCGCGCCACCCGCGACACCTCCGAGGCGAACCCATTCAACTGATCCACCATCGTGTTGATCGTGCTCTTCAACTCCAGAATCTCGCCCTTCACATCCACCGTGATCTTCTTCGAGAGGTCGCCCTTGGCCACCGCCGTGGTCACCTCCGCGATGTTGCGCACCTGGCCCGTCAGGTTCGCCGCCATCGAGTTCACGTTGTCGGTGAGGTCCTTCCAGGTCCCGGCCACTCCGGGCACCTGCGCCTGGCCCCCGAGCTTGCCGTCGCTGCCCACTTCGCGCGCCACCCGCGATACCTCCGAGGCGAACCCATTTAACTGATCCACCATCGTGTTGATCGTGCTCTTCAGCTCCAGGATCTCGCCCTTCACGTCCACCGTGATCTTCTTCGACAGATCGCCCTTGGCGACCGCGGTGGTCACCTCCGCGATGTTGCGCACCTGGCCCGTGAGGTTCGCCGCCATCGAGTTCACGTTGTCGGTGAGGTCCTTCCAGGTCCCGGCCACTCCGGGCACCTGCGCCTGGCCTCCGAGCTTGCCGTCGGTGCCCACCTCCCGCGCCACCCGCGATACCTCCGAGGCGAACCCATTTAACTGATCCACCATCGTGTTGATCGTGCTCTTCAGCTCCAGGATCTCGCCCTTCACGTCCACCGTGATCTTCTTCGACAGATCGCCCTTGGCGACCGCGGT